>NZ_CFETID010000002.1:0-274418 GCF_983967925.1 Croceicoccus sp.
CGGCCGCCGCAAATGGGCCCGTAGGTTCTGATCAGTGCAGGTTGGTATCAGTTCGGGCGCCGGCAGGTCGAGCTGCGCGAAATAGCCCAGCATTTTGCACAGCAGCCCGCTGTCGGACACTGCGACAGCGCTTATGCGGACCTGCCCGCTCATGCCGCCTTCACCCTCCCCGGCGGCAGGCCGATCAGTTCGCGTGCCCGCGCATCGGCCGCGCGATGCGGGGGCAGTTTCCGTTCGTCCGCAAGGTCGAAAACGGCGGACAGGCGCTGGCCGGTTTCCTTCACCCGGCGCTCGACCTCGACCTGCGTCCAGCCGAGATATTCGCCCGCGACGTTCACGATCCCGCCAGAGTTGACGACATAATCGGGCGCATAGAGCACACCGCGCTCAGCCAGCCTGTCGCCATCGGCATCGGTGGCAAGTACGTTATTGGCGGCTCCGCACACGACGCGGGCCCTCAGCCTGACAACCGATTGCGCATCGATGACGGCACCCAGCGCACAGGGGGCGAACACATCGCAATCCGCGCCAAGAACGGCATCGGGCGACACCACGCTGGCATGACATTCTTGCGCGACGGCCTCTGCCACGTCGCGGCGCATGTCCGCGACCACCAGACGCGCGCCCGCACGGTCCAGAAGGCGGCACAAATGCGACCCGACATGGCCCAGCCCCTGCACCGCCACGGTCATTCCGCGCAGGTCCGATCCGAATTTGCGGCGCACGGCTTCCTCCATCGACAGGAACACGCCCAGCGCCGTCCATGGCGAGGGATCGCCGCCGGGCCTGCCGGACCGCGCTGACAATCCGGCGACATGATCAGTGTGGCTGCGCACGTCCTCCATGTCGGCGACGCTGGTTCCGACATCCTCTGCGGTGACATAGGACCCGCCCAGCCGGGCGACCTCGCGACCAAAGGCTTCGAACAGGCGGCTGCGGTCGAACGGCTTTGACGGCAGGCGAAGCACCGCCTTGCCCCCGCCCAGCGGCAGGTCGGCCATGGCGTTCTTGTAGGCCATGCCCTCTGCCAGGCGGAACGCATCGCGCGTCGCGGCCCTGATGTCGGGATAGTGCCAGAACCGGCACCCGCCCGCCGCCGGACCGCGGCGCGTGGAATGCAGCACGATGACCCCTTCCAGACCGCTTTCGGGATCGGAAATCATGTGCACAGCCTTGGGCGGGGAACCGGCTGGGTGGGCGGCAAGACTGGTCAGTTCGGACATGGAAACTCCTTTGTGTCGAGGAGTCTTGTCGGGGATTTCGAACGGTATTGCTGTTCTATTTGCGGGCCGGCGCGTGCTGTCTCGGAATGATCTCACCGCAATATTCATCAAACCGGGCGAATTTTGCCCCGGGCCGCGGTACTACGGAACCGGCAGAGCCGTCGTCGCCTTGATCTCTGACAGCGCGACGGTCGAATTGACCTCCTGCACGCCGGGCAATTGCGACAGGCAATCGAAGAAGAAGCGCTCATAGGCCTCGATATCGGGCGCGACGATGCGCAGCAGGAAATCGACCGATCCCATCATCACATAGCATTCCAGCACCTGCGGAAAGCCCTGTATCGCCTTGGAAAACTCGTCGAGATTGGCGCGGCCATGCGCGTTCAGCTTCACCTGCGCGAAGATATGGGCGTTGAGGCCCAGCTTCTTGCGGTCGGCAATCGCGACGCGCCGCTTGATGAAGCCCTCGCGCTCCAACCGGTCGATCCGCCGCCAGCAGGGCGAGGACGACAGCCCGACCTTCTCCGCCACCGCCGATGTCGAGAGCGAGGCATCCTCCTGCAACAGCGCGAGGATCTGCTTCTCATACCGGTCGAGCGTATCGGGTTCCGACATGGCGTCCCTGCTACCGCGCCGCGGCTTCGGCGGCGCGCATGATGCGCAGCACGTTTCCGCTGGTCATCTTCTCGATATCCTCGGCCGAATATCCCGCCGCGAGCAGGCTTTCGGTGATACTGGGCAAGGCAGAGATCTCCATCAGTCCCTCGACACCGCCGCCGCCGTCCCAGTCCGCGCCAAAGCAGACATGATCCGTCCCCGCCACGTCGATCACGTGCAACAACGCCTGCATGTAACGGTCGAAATCGATGGTCCACAGCGGATCCGCCGCATCCAGTGCGCGTGTCCTGCGGGTCAAATCCTGCTGCTCTTCGGGGCTCATGCTGGCGATATGGCCATATTGATCGAACAGTTCAGAGCGTTCGGGCCCCATCTGCATCTCGCTCATGAAGATGGTCGACATGCAGATTGCCCCGCCCGATTCCGCCAGGCGCTTGATCCTTGCATCGTCAAGGTTGCGCGGATGATCGAACGCCCAGCGCGGCGAGCTGTGCGACAGGATGATCGGTGTTTTCGACAGTTCGACAAGCTGGTCGAACGCGGCATCCGAAGAATGGCTGCCGTCGATCACCATGCCCAGCCGGTTCATCTCGGCCACCCATTCGCGGCCCAGCGGGCTCAGCCCGTTCCAGCGCGCATCGTCGGTGGCGGAATCGGCGAACTGGTTGGTGCCCGAATGCACCGGTCCCGCCATGCGGACGCCGCGCCGGTAGAATTCCTCCAGCAGCGAGACATCCTCGCCCAGCGGATAGCTGTTCTCGATGCTCTTCAGCGCGACCAGTGTGCCTGCCGCGGCAAGGCTCTCGACCTCTGCGGCACTGGTCGCAAGGCGGATCATATCGGGATGGCGGGCGATTTCCCGGTCGATCGCGTCCGACCGCCCGCGAGCGAAGGCCAGCGCGTCGCGATAGCCCTCGGCAGTCAGCGGGCCCTGATCGGTGAAGGTGACGAAGAACCCGCCATCGAGATAACCCTGCGCCATGCGGCCAAGATCGACCTGCGCGACATCGCTTTCGAAACTGTGACTCGCGGCGAAATCCCAGCCTTCGCGCCCGAAGTTGACCGGCGTGTCGAGGTGGGTGTCGAGCACCAGCAGATCGCGGTGCACCTGCTGCGGATCGGCCTGCATCGGGGCGGTATTGGGGGCCACGGCGCAGCCGGCCAGCAGGGCCAATGTAGCAAGCGAGAGAAGCGGATTAGGGCGGGTCATGCGGGTTGCTCGCTCGTCTTGTGACTTTGCGCTGAGGACCGGAACAGCCGGTATACGCCCACTGTCATCAGCGGAAGGACGAAGGTTGCCAGGAACACATAGGCCATCAGCCGATAGCCCGAGGCGATCAGGTCGACCAGCCCGATCCGGCTGGCCACGAACATACAGCCAGCCAGAATGGCCAGCGTCAGCGCGGGGCGGAACCATCGCGGCGCCGGCCCCTTTCCCTTGCGTGCCGCGCGAAACGCCAGGGCGCGTTCGTTAAGCGCATGGATCACCCCGACCCCGCTTTCCAGCAGGGCGCCGAACACCATCAGCTGAAAGACGAAGCGGAATGCCGGGCTTCCCATGCGCTGCAGCAGATAGTCGGACGGAAGCGTTTCGGTCAGGATCTGCGGATAGAAACCGACCATCGCGATCAGGAAGAACAGCGCGGGCAGCATTGCCATCGGACCGGCGATAGCCCCCGCGACAAAGGCCTGCCGCCGCGAGGTCTGGTGCTGAAGCACGGGCAGGATCATCACCGCCGCCACGATGTTATAGGCGCCATAGGTCACGCCCGACAACGCCCAGCCCGGCTCGATCCCTCCGGCGGCAAAGCTGGCCGAGATGCGGTCGCCGAAACTGGTCAGCGCAAGCACCAGAAACGCCGCATAGACGGTGTAGAGCAGCATCGAGACATATTTGAACATCGCCTCGACCGCGTTTTCGCCCAGTCCGGCGATGATCGCGATGCACACGGCCAGCGCCACGGTGCCGACCAGCGCCGGAAGACGGAACAGGCTGACGCCCAGCTCTCCCGCGGCCGCGCCGAAGACGGCGAGCAGCAGGATCGAGAACAGCAGGAAGCAGATCTCGAAAATCACCGCCGCGCGGCCCAGCAGGCGTTCGATGAAAGCGCGGTAGTCGTAGCTGCGGAAATGATGCGCCAGCGCGAATGTCATCGCCGCGATCAGGCTCCACATCGCGGCGGCCACCGCCATGGCGAGCATCGCGCCCACCGGACCTATGGTGAGGAAATATTCGATCAGCTCGCGCCCGGTGGAATAGCCGCCGCCGATGATGACACCCTTCAGCGCCAGCGCAGGGAGCAGATAGCGCCTGAAGACGCCAGCCTTAGCGGGTTGCTCGCTCACGCGAGGCAATGGTCGACCAGCGCGTCGAAGGCCCGCCCGCCCCGGACGGGGTCGGCAACCGGGATGCCCAGCCGGTCGCTTTCGCGCGCGATCAGGCGATCCGCTTCCTCGGCCGAATAGGAGCCTGTGTTGAAGCTGATCCCGCCGCAGCGGATGTCCGGATTGGTCAGCTTGCCCAGACGGACCGTCATGTCGATCACCTCCTCGACCGGCGGCAGGCCGAACCCGTCGATGCCCAGCATCGCCTTGCGCGCGGGATCGTGGCAGACCACGAACACGTCGGGCTGGCTGCCATGCAGCAGGCCCAGTGTGACCGCGGCGAAAGATGGGTTGAACAGCGACCCCTGCCCTTCGATCACGTCCCAGTGCCCGGCAGGCGCATCGGGGCTGAGTACCTCGGCGGCCCCGGCCTCGAAATCCGAGATGACTGCATCCATGGGAATTCCGCCGCCCGCGATCATGATGCCGGTCTGGCCAGTCGCACGGAAATCGGCGTCGATCCCCCTTTCGGCCATCGCGCGGTGAATGGCGAGCGCGGTGTATTTCTTGCCCACCGCGCAATCGGTGCCGACGGCGAGCAGGCGCTTGCCCGACCGCTTGCGTCCGGTTCCAACCGGGATGCCCGCTGGCGGCGTACGCACGTCGATCAGGCGGCGGCCATTGCGCTTGGCCGCCTCGGCAATCGCCGGGATCGCGCCAAGCCGGACATGCAGCCCGCTGACGATGTCGAGGCCGGCGTCCAGTGCCTCGACCAGCGTTGCCTGCCAGCTTTCGGGAATGACGCCGCCAGAATTGGCGACGCCGATCACCAGCGCCTTGCCCCCTGCGGCCACCGCTTCGGCGGGTGTCATCGGCGTCAGGCCGACCGAAAGCGCCGAGCCGCCGATCGCAAGCTCGCCCACGCAGCGGTCGCTGGCCCAATGGGCAAGGCCGAACGCGGTCTTGGCAAAGCTGGGCTCCGCAACGTCGCCGAGAAAGAGAAGATAGGGCTGCGGCAGGTTCAATGAGCCGGCGAGCGTTTGCGATGGCGCGTTCATGTCAGTCCCGGATAAAGGCAAAGGAATAGGCCGGTTTTCCAAATGGAGAATAGTGGCCTGAGACGATAAGGCAACCTGCCATGGCGCATGATCCTTCCATCAATACACCATGCCAAAGCCGTAGAGATTGAACTGAATTGTGACCCATCCGAAGACCAGTCCCGCAAGCAGAAGCAGCACCGCGCCGAGCACCATTGTCCAGCGCTGCTTGCCGCGAATACAAAGCCACAGGTGCCAGCCCGCAGTGATGATCAGGCCAAGCGCGGCAAGCGGCGTCAGGATGCGCAGCAGGGTGATCAGCCAGTCGAGCGGGCCGCCGATTGCACCGATATCAGCCGAAAAGGCCATGACCAGCGCCACCCATCCCGCAACCGCAAGGATGACCAGCCACGCAAACAGGCGCGACAGGCGAAAGGCGGTCAGCGCGCGACCCTGAAGCATGAATTCGGCGCTGAATCGGCGGCGAACGATGGCGCGCAACGGCCATGCGAGCGCAGCCAGCACCACGATGAACAGCGCGGCCAGAACGACCGGCATCAGCCAGGCCGGATTGGTCGCGGCGGGTGCCGGTTCCATCACCATGAAGGGCGATACCGCGTCGATGCTGAAGCGCTTTACCTCGCCATTCTCGACGGTGGCGGCCAGACGTTCGCCGGTTGCGCGGTCGCGCCATACGAAGGGTGCGACCTCTATCCAGTCGCGTGCGCCCGCGGCGATACCGTCCAGACCCGGTACCATCAGCGCGCCATCCGGTCCGACGGTTACTTCGATCCCGCCGGCAAGTCCCAGAACGCTCATGAAATTGGTGAACGAGCCGCGGCTGGAAACATAGGTCCCGGCCATCATCTCGGCATGCTGGCGCGCGGTTTCCGCGTCGATCGGCGTCAGATCGTCGGGCGCCGGGAAATAGCGGTCGGCGAAATTGTGGAATAGCGCGCTGCGGATTGCGCTCGCCGCGCCGTTCCTGCCGGCGCTGTTGACCGAGATATAGACGCCCACGTTCTCTTCGGGGAACAGCCAAAGGTCGCTGTGGAACCATTGCGTGTCGCCGCCATGGGCAATGGCGCGGCGGCCATTGACCCATTGTTCATAGAAACCCAGCGCCATGGTGTTGAGCGGACCCACGCCCGGCGCGCGGTAGTCATGCATCTCCCGCGCGGTTTGGGGCTGAAGGATCGGCCCGCCATTGGCGAGATGCGCGATCATGAACTTGCCCATGGCCGAACCGCTGGCCGCAAGGCTGCCCGCTGGGGCCGGGATCACCAGCTCGTAATCCTTGGGCGCCTGGGTCACGTCGACATAGCCCTTCGACATGAAGGGCTGCAGCCTGTCGGGCAAAGGCTGGCGGAAGGTCGCATATTGCATGCCCAGCGGCGTGAAAATGCGCTGATCGATATAGTCATCGAACGTCATCCCGCTGACGCGCTCAACGATATAGCCCGCAAGCGCGGTGCCGTAATTCGAATAGGCTGGCGTCGTGCCGGGCGCATAGACCTGCGCGGGCAGATCTTCGATGACGAATTGCCGCAACGGCATGATCGCGTCGGGCCGGTCGCTGATAAGGTGCCGGACGGATTCCTCGAACCCCGCCGTATGTGTCATCAGGTGCCGCATGGTGACGGGCCTGCCCTCGTAATGCGGCACTTCGAAATCGAGATAGGTGTTGATGTCGGCGTCGAGGTCGATCTTCCCCGCCTCGACCTGCTGCATCACCGCGGTCCAGGTGAACAGCTTGGACACCGAACCGGGGCGGAACAGCGTGGTCTGCGGATCGACCGGCTCACGCTCGGCCAGATCGGCATAGCCATAGCCCTTCTCGGCGATCGTCTCGCCGTCCTTGACGACCACGACGACCGCGCCGGCAATCCGGCCATGATCCAGCGCATAGGGCATGAAACCGTCGAGCCACGCGGTCACGTCCTGCCTGTTCAGCGTAGCTACGCCCTCCGGGCTCGGCTGTGATGGCGGAGCCTGCTCCATCGCCGTTTCCGGCTGCAATTGGGGAACCTGCGCCGCAAGCGCGCCCAGACCCAGCAGGCCCATCAGCACGATCAACACCCGGACAAAATGCATAACCTACCCCTCTTGCTTTCTGCCGATCTTGCGGGCCTTCGCCCTTCCGCCTAGACTGCGCTGAAAGTTCAGCCCGTGGGGGACATAATGATCCTGATTGGAAAATTGTCAAACTTGGAATTGCAAATCTGATGGCCACGCGTGAGAAACCGCCCACTCTGGGGCAAGTGATGCGCGGCATTCGGTCCCGGAATGGCTGGACGCTCAAGGAAATGAGCGAGCAGTCGGGCATCCCCGTCTCGACCCTGTCCAAGGTCGAGCATGACCGACTGACGCTGAGCTATGACAAGTTGCAGCAAGTCAGCCAGCGGCTGAACATCCGCATGTCCGATCTGTTCGCCGAGCAGTCCGACGAGGCGATACCGCAGGTCACTGGCCGCCGCAGCCTTGCCACGCTGGACAAGGCGGTGCGGGTCACGACCGACAATTACGATTACTTCTACCTCTGCACCGATCTGCGGCAAAAGCGCATGATCCCGATCATCACCCGCATCCGCGCCCGCAGCGCCAGCGAATTCGGCGAGCTGGTTCACCATCCGGGCGAGGAATTCATCTATGTGATCGAGGGCGCGATCGAGGTGCATTCGGAATTCTACGACACCGTGGTGCTGCACGCGGGCGAAGGGATCTATCTCGATTCCAACATGGGCCACGCCTATGTCGCCGCCGACGGCTGCGACGAGGCCGTGGTGCTGGGCATGTGTTCCAGCGCGGGCGAAGGGCTGATGGATTCGCTGATGGACCTGCACGGCTGATCACGCCGACGACGCGACCGGCTCAGTTCGCGCAGGCCCCGCCATCGGGCCATCCGGTCCAGCCGGGCCCGCGCACCACCCTGCCAGGTGCCGCACCCGTATGCTCGCCCGCCGCGATGACCTGCGTACCGTTCACGAACACGTCGCGCACGCCGGCCGCATATTGGTGCGGCTGCGCATAGGTGGCGTGATCGGTGATCGTTGCCGGATCGAACACCACGATATCGGCCTGATATCCGGGGGTAAGCTGCCCCCTGCCCCGCAAGCCCAGGTTCGATGCAGGCAGTCCGGTCAGGCCATGGATCGCCTGCTCCAGCGGCAAAGCCTTGTCCTCGCGCACATATTTGCCCAGCAGCCGCGCGAAGTTCCCATAGGTGCGCGGATGGACCGCGCTCTCCAGCGCCTCGCCCTCCGCCGCCGGAGCGCTTGCGTCCGAGCCAAAGCTCATCCACGGCAGCGCGGTCTGAGCCTTCACATTGTCTTCGGACATCATGAAATAGACCGCGCCGATCCCGCCGTCCGCAATGACGAGATCGATCACCGTGTCCTCGATGCTGGTGCCGCGCTCCGCCGCGATCTCGGCCAGCGTCTTGCCCAGCAGCGGCTCGGCCTCCGCCGTCTCGGCCTCGACCAGCAGAACGCCTTCGCCCCCGCCCGCGGCGCGCAGCAGGTTTTCCCAGTCGTTCTCCTCCGCGCGCATATCGGCAAGGATGCGCGCACGGGTCGCCGGATCTCGCAAGCGTTCGACCATCGCCTCGCGTCCGCCGCTATGTGCCCATGGCGGGATCACCGCATCGAGGCTCGTCCCGCCCGCGGTATAGAGATACATGTTGGTGGTGATGCGAAGGCCGGACGCGCGTGCTTCCTCGATCTGTGCGACCACTTCGGGCAGCCTGGTCCAGTTGCGCTTTCCGGCGAGTTTCAGATGATAGATCTCGGCCGGCAATCCGCCCTCGCGGGAAATCGTGATGACCTCGTCGATGGCCTCGCCGATATTGTCGGCTTCGGACCGCATGTGGCTGATATACATGCCGCCGCAGCGCCCCGCCTCGCTCGCCAGCGCGACCAGTTCGGGCGTCTCGGCATAATTGGCGGGCGCATAGATCAGCGCGCTGCCGACGCCCATCGCGCCTTCCTCCATCGCCTGCCGCACCAGCGCTCTCATGCGAGTCAGCTGTTCGGGCGTGGGATCGACGTCCTTCTCGCCAAGCTCGTGAATGCGGATCGTCGTCGCGCCGACGAAGCTGGCGACATTGGGCGAGACGCCGCGATCCGCCAGCGTGTCGAGATATCCGCCCAGCGTCGTCCAGCCGGGGGCCGTGCCCAATTCCTCGGCCATTTCGCCGCGCATCGCGTCGTTCAACGGGCCCATCGTCCAGCCCTCGCCGAACACTTCCAGCGTGATGCCCTGTTTCAGGTCGGACATGCCGCGCCCGTCTTCCAGCAGCGAGCGATTGGCCCAGCTCAGCATGTTGATGAAGCCGGGGGCGACGGCCTTGCCCGATGCATCGACGACCCTGTCCGCCGCGCCCGAAAAGATGCCCACCGCCACGATCCGGTCGCCTTCCACCGCAACATCGCCGATATAAGGCGCGCCGCCCGACCCGTCGTAGATCGTGCCGCCCCGGATCACGAGGTCATAGGCGTCGTCCGCTTCCAGCGCTTCGCCGGACATTGTCGCACAGCCGAACAACAGCGGAAGCGTCAGCGCGGCAAACCCGTTGCGGATCGTCATTTCCATTCCCCTCTCCCGGACCATGCCCCGATCAAATCCACGTATCGCCCAGCAGCCGCCTGAAATTGCCACCCAGCACCAGCTTGATATTCTCGTCCGAGTAGCCGCGTCGGATCAACTCCTCGGTCAGGTCATAGGTCTTGAGCGGGTGATCGAAGCCGTCGGTGTCGATCTTCTCGCGGAATGCATAGGCCGTCTGGTCATATGCCTTGCGCAGCATCTTGTTCTGGTCGGCAGGCATATCGTCATAGCCGTTGAGGTCGGAGTCGGAGCCGATCCCGACATGTTCGATCCCCACCAGCTTCGCGACATGGTCGATATGCGTGGCCATGTCGGTGACGGTGACGGGTTCGTCCTTGCTGACGAACATGCGTACTTCGGTGATGCCCATGACCCCGCCCTTTGCCGCGAGCATCTGGATTGCCTCGTCGCTCTTGTTGCGGACATGCGGATTGATCGCACGGCAATTGGAATGGGTGATCGCGATGGGCTTGGGCGAGGCCTCGATCGCGTCCATCGTCGTGCGCTCCGCACAATGCGAGACGTCGACCAGCATCCCCACGCGGTTCATTTCCTCGACGATGGCGGCGCCGAAATTGGTGAGCCCGCCATCGACCCTGTCGGTCGAACCCGATCCGATGAAGTTCTGGCTGTTATAGGTCAGCTGCGCACAGCGCAGCCCCATGCGGTAGAAATATTCGACATCGGCGGGCTTCTGGAACTGGTCGGCGTTCTGGATGCCTAGAATGACGGCGATCTTGCCATCGGCCTTCGCGCGTTCCAGGTCCGGCGCCTTGTCGACCAGTGTGAAGTGGTCGGACTGGCTGCCGATGTAGTACGACCAGCGGCCCAGATACTCCATCGCCTGGTCCTTGCCGTTAAATCCTCCCAGCCCAACCGCCTGGTGGAAACCGGTGATGCCCGACGACTTGAATTCCTCCAGCGATTTCGCGTCGAAAGGCTCGTCGAAGAAGTCCTCGCGAAAATCGATCTTGAGCGGGGCCAGCATGTCGATCACCAGCGCCTCGTTCACAAGATCCATCGCGCGCCGCGAATAGGTGCGGCCCGGCGCGGCGGCCAGCGCATAGCTGCCCTTGTTGATCATGAACGCCGCAGCCGCTGCCCCGGCGGAAAGCTTGAGCGCAGAGCGGCGCGATTGGGTCGATTTCATCAAGACTTCCCCTCTGGCCAACGCGGCCAAAGCGCAATGCGCCGGCTGCGTCATTTCAAATCAGGATGATGACGCCTGTTTAGAAATTGTCAAATGGACCGATCGTTGGCGGGGCAAAGAGACAGGATTTCGCTACAGAAACCCCCGGATATGGGCCGGATTTGTAGCCTCCACGGCTGCTTTAGGGGTTAGGCGCTCTCACGGTTGACCTGTCCCGGATATCGGTTAGGTTTCCAAACAGAAAATTTACGGAGGTGGAATCATGTTTGCTATTGGCCGCAACCGGATGCCGGTTTTCACGACCGCATCGCGTCTCACCTTTGCGCTTCTCGCGGCTGCTCCACTTGCGTGTCCCGCCGCCGCAGCACAAACCGCCCCGGTCGCCGCCACCGCCTTCGATCCCGACGCGCATCTCGGCGGGCTGCAGGATTTCGTCGACGGCGTCATGGTCGAACAGATCGCCTCTCGCGAGGTTGCGGGCGCGGTGGTGACGGTGGTGCATGACGGGCAGATCCTGTTCACCCGCGGCTATGGCTATGCGGATATCGATCAGGACCGGCCGGTCGATCCGATGCAGACCCTGTTCCGGCCCGGTTCGGTGTCCAAGCTCTTCACCTGGACCGCGCTGATGCAACAGATCGAGGCGGGGCATGTCAGCCTCGACGACGATGTTGCCAAATATCTCGATTACGACCTGCCGCCCTTCGACGGCCCGCCGATCCGCGTGCGCGACCTGTTCCAGCACACGCCGGGCCTCAGCGACATTGGCGGCATCATCGTGCGCGATCCGGAAAACCTGCCCTATTATGCCGACTGGATGAAGGAGAACATTCCGGACCGCATGTGGGCACCGGGGACCGAGGTGTCCTATTCCAACTATGGCTCGGTCATCGCAGGCTATATAGTAGAGCGTGTTTCGGGCGAGCCTTTCGCCGACTATGTCGAGAAGCATATCTTTAGGCCGCTCGGGATGAACGCCTCCACCTTCCGCGAGCCATTGCCCGCCTCGCTGAAGGCGAACATGGCTCTGGGCTATACGCTCGAGGACGGCCAGTTCGTGGCCCAGCCCTATGAATTCGTCAGCCCCGTCCTGCCGGCGGGATCGGTGGCCGCCACCGCGCCCGATATGGCGCGATTCATGCTGGCCATGCTGAACCGGGGACAACTGGGCGATGCGCGCATATTGAAGCCGGAGTCGGTGGAATTCCTCTTCAGCGATTCCTTCGCCAACACGCCGAACCTGCCGGGCATGGCGCATGGTTTCCTCGTCTATAACGAAGCCGGCCCGCGGCTCGTCGGCCATGCGGGCAACACCGGGGACTTCCATTCCGACCTGATCATCGCGCCCGAACACGGTTTCGGCTTCTTCGTATCGACAACCGGCGGGCAGGAAAGCGGCGCGGGGCGCACCGATCTGGGCCATGCGATCCTTGGCCGCGTATTCTCCGAAGAACCGACCCCGCGCTGGACCGGGACCGATGCGGTGCAGCCTCCGCTGGGCGCCTATCGCAGTAACCGCCGCGATTACAGCAAGGAGCCGCGCGCCGAATACGACCTCAAGGTTTCGATGCCCGAACCGCATCTCGTGCTGGTGGAAAGCTATGACGGAACCACCGCGTGGGAACAAATCGGACCGAACCTCTACGAAAAGGTCACGGCGGCGCGCGAAGGCGGACCGTTCACGCAGCTGGAATTCTACGGCCTGCCCGACAACCCGCGGCTATCCTTCTCCGACCACCCGTACGAGACCTATCACTTCGTCCCGAATGCCCCTGATGCCGCGGAGGCGGGCGAGGACTAGTCCCCCTCGCCCCGTATTCCGGCTGACGGCAGGCCAGGCGCCGTGATGCGCCCGGCCTGCTTTTTTTGTCACGCTTTTATGCGGGCAGCAGCAATCCCCCGGACCGTATGTCGACATCAAACAATGTTCGGGTTGCAGAAGTGAGGGGCTGCCCGAAATTCGACCCGTCGTGTCGTTAACGACAAGAAAATCATCCTGCTCAGGACATCATGGTCCCATCGCGGGCCGCCTGGTGAGCAGGTGTGCCAGCGATATAAACCGTCAGATGCTCGATCTGCTTCGGACTGAGGCGCAAAGCCATCGGCAGCGAACGCCCGGCCTTACGCTGCGAATAGTTGCACGGAACCCACAGCATTGGGTTTTGTGCAAGAATACGTTGACAATCGTCCAGATTAGAGCAGAACTTTCTCCATATAGGCTTTTGTCGTCTCGATCAGGTCAATATGATCGTGAACGGAAGGCCATCGGGTAGGCGGCGGTAAGGGACGACCGGCGAAACCCTGGTCGTTCGATCGACCGGGGGTCCGCAGCCAGATTTGCAAGGCGTGGTGGCATCGCGCTCTTGGTTCAGGGAGAAATTGCACATGCGTTCATTCAAGCCCGCGTTTCGCGCGACACTTTCGCTATCCGCGGCCGGCCTTGCACTTGTCGGTGCAGGACAGGTGCTTGCTCAGGAAGCGCAGTCGGACGAACTGGAACTCACCGAAGTCGCGCCGAGCGAGGAAGAGACCATCGTCGTGACCGGATCGCGGATCAGGCGCGCCGGTTTCGACCAGCCCACCCCCACCACTGTCGTCACTGGCGCAGAGCTGATGCAAGGCAGCCCGGTCAATATCCAGCAAGCGTTGAACGATCTGCCGCAGCTGCGAAATTCGGTATCCGCCAACCAGTCCATTGCGAACACGTCGGCAGGCACGGCTCCCGTCGAATTGCGCGGCCTTGGCACCCAGCGGACGCTGACCCTGGTTAATGGCCGCCGCTTCGTTGGCGACAATAATCTCAATTTCGTCCCCGCCAACCTGCTCGAACGTGTCGAGATCGTGACCGGCGGCGCATCGGCAGCCTGGGGTTCGGGCGCAGTAGCAGGCGTGGTCAACCTTATCCTCGACGATGATTTCGATGGTCTCAAACTCGGTGCGCAGACCGGGATCTCCGATCGCGGCGACGGTGCCCGCTATCAATTCGACGGCGCGTTCGGGACAGATTTCGCCGATGGCCGCGGCCATTTCATGATCGGTGCCGAATATGTCCACGACAAGGGTATCGGCCCCGGCGGACGCAGGGACCGCCCGTGGTATGGTGCGGGCCTTGTCAGTGTCGGCAATGGCCAGGTGGAGCTGCAGCCCGACGTCGACAATTTGGTCGTGGCGCCCGGCATTCCGATCACGCTGGGCGGCACGATCTTCAGCGGCTCGCTTGCCGGACAGGTGTTCGATCCCGACGGATCGCTGCGCCCGGCGCAGGACCGCGATTTCCGCTCGCTCTACGACAATCTGATCGTGGGCAGCCCGCTCGACCGCATCGGCAGCTATGCCCGTGCGACCTATGACATCGGCGGCGCGACCCTCTGGGCCGACGTCAGCTATGGCCGGTCGAAGGTGGACCAGTTCTTCCTGCCCGATCCCGGCGGTTCGGTGCTGGCATTCGCGGTCATGGCCGACAACCCGTATCTGGAACAAAGCGTTCAGGACCGGCTGGCAGCGGCAGGCGAACCCTTCTTCCTCCTGGCAAGGCTGTCGGCCGATGCGTTCCCCATCGGCTTCATCGCGACGCGCGAAACGATCGAAGGCGCCATCGGTATCGAGGGCGAATTCGGCGGAGGCTGGGAATATGACGCGCATTACAGCCACGGCGAGGTTGATACCGGCGAACGTCTGACCAATTCGGCAATCAGCGCGAATTTCGCGCGCGCCATCGACGCGGTCGAAGCCAATGGCGCGATCGTGTGCCGCGTGAACGCGGATGCCGATCCGGCGAATGACGATCCTGCCTGCGCGCCCTTCAACCCGTTCGGCAATGGCGCGCCATCGGCAGAGGCCCGCGCCTATACCACTGGCACGCAAAGGTCGGACGCGGTGTCGAAACTGGATGCCGCCGCCGTCCGGGTGCAAGGCGATCTCTTCAACCTGCCTGCCGGCCCGCTTTCGATCGCCTTTGGCGCCGAGGCCCGCTGGGAGGAGCAGGACGAAACGGTCGGCGAACTCGACGCCGCCAGCGCTTTCGCCACGCCGCTCTATCCGCAGGCACTTTCGGGCGGCTTCAACGTCAAGGAGGGCTTCGTCGAAGCGCTCGTCCCCATTCTCAAGAACGATGGCTTCGAAGTCGATTTCAACGGCGCGGCCCGCTATTCCGACTACAGCCTCAGCGGCGGCATCTGGTCGTGGAAGCTGGGCGGCACGACCCGCCTGTTTAACGACCTCCTGCTGCGTGCAACGCGTTCACGCGACATCCGCGCACCCAATGTGGGCGAGCTGTTCTCGCAGGGCGGGCTCAACATCCGGCCCATCGTCGACCTCGACACTGCGGGCCGCAACGATCCCAATTACAATCCCAACCCGACGGCACGGGTCATCAGCGGCGGCAATCCTGACCTCGTTCCGGAAGTCAGCGAGACCCTGATCCTGGGCGGGTCCTATACCCCGTCCTTCGTGCCGGGCCTGCAGCTGTCGGTGGATTATTACGACATCAGCATCAACCGGGCGATCGCCACGGTGACGCCATCGGACATCACCGCCGCCTGCGCCGCCGGGGACCAGGTCGCGTGCGATGCCGTGATCCGCGATGCGACCGGCACGATCACCGACGTATTCGCCACCTCGCAGAACCTCGCCAAGTTCGAAACCAGCGGTTTCGATATCGAGGCTTCGTATCGTATTCCGCAATTCGCGGGACTGCCGGGCATGATGTCCTTCCGCGCGCTTGCCACCTATGTCGACAAGCTGGTCACCAAGACGGGAACGAACACGAACGACACCGCAGGCGACGTGGGCGATGCGATTGCCGGGCTCCCGAACTGGCGGGCAAACTTCGACATCGACTACATTACGGAGGATTTCAGCCTCAATGCCCGTGCCCGCTATGTCGGCGGCGGCGATTTCAACGACCAGCTCGACATCGTAAACGGCAAGATCAGCGCACGCACCTACATCGATCTAGGCGCCGAGTTCTCGGTCATGGACAATTTCACGCTGTTCGGGAATGTCCGGAACCTGTTCGACAAGGATCCGCCGCTGGTGACCACCACCTATAACGCGCATTACGACGTGGTGGGGCGCTTCTTCACCGTGGGCGGACGCGTAAACTTCTGACCGCGATTACGGGGCAGGCGATCACAGGGCAGGCGGGCAAACCGCCTGCCCCTTTACTTTGCCCTCAGAACGACCACTCGCCCTGCGTATCGCGGCGCACCGAGGTATAGGGCAGCTGGATATAATCCAGCGCCGAACGCGCCGCCCGCCCGACCCGCGACGAGGAGTTGGAGAACAGCAGCTCGCCCACGTTCAGGCCCACGCCGACGAACAGGTGCCGCTTGGGAATGATGCCCTGTTCGCGGTCGCTGTTGAGGAAGTCGCTGGCGTAATAGCCGACCTGCAGGTCGAGATAGCGCAGCGGCGTTTCGCGCACGTCCTCGAACCCGGCGCCCTTCACCGACATCATGAAGCGTTGCTGCTCGTAATGCTTCTTGCCGACATGGCTGTAGATCTGGTCGTTGGGCACGATCTCAAGCTTGAACGCCAGCTTTTCCTTCATCCCCGGAGTCGTGTTGCGCAGCGCGGAAAAGGCGGCGCCCGCGACGTTCATGATGATGTCCTGCATCGAATAGCCGCTGTCGGGCTCGATCGCATCGGATATCTCGTTCACCGCCATCAGGCCCGATGCCAGCACCGCCGCGGTAACCGCATCGCCCTCGCTGCCGTTGGTGTTGCGATGGATTCGGTAATGCAGCAGTTCGGCGATCAGATAGGTGTTGAAGGCATGGGTCAGCTTGTCCATGCCCAGGCTTTGCGTGTCCTTGCCGAACCAGCCTTCGTCCTTGAAATGGAACCCGGTGGTCGGCTTGAACAGCTTTGGCACGGATTGCAGCCCGACATAGGCGGTCAGGATCGCCATCTCGGTCCCCACGCTGCCCGCCTGCTGAAAGAATTCCCGGTGCGAGGCGAATTCGCGCGGGACATGGCCGGTGGCGTCGCGCGGCAGGTTCGGCTCCGGATCGGCGGGGCCGAAAGTCAGATCGGCGTCCTGCGGCGCTTCGGGCCCGGCGGCAGGCTGGGCCGAGATCGCGCTGCCATCGACCTGCGCCAGGCGAGAGAGGTCCCATTCCGCAGCGATCGTCACCATCGCGCTATTGCCCTGCACGGCCAGCGGGGCGGCCAGCTCCGGCATCGGACCGATATCCTGCGCCGCGGCGTCGGCGCACAGCCACCCGGCAAGCCACGGGGCCAGCGCAAGGGCGGTCGATAGCTGGAACCTCGTCTTCATGCATGCCCCCATGGCAGAACGGCTACCCCGACAGGCAATCCGTCATCCTTGCCGGAAACCGGGCCAGCGGCCCCAATCCGGCGTGTAGCGCCAAGCCTTTCCAAGGATGCGACCCCTTCCGATGGCCTTGCCCGTGTTTCCGTTTCGCCGCGCCTGATATGGTCCCTATTCGCTTTCGTCCAGCGGCGTGTCGATCGCGCGCCGCACACCCGCCGGTTGCCACGGCTGCCCGATCTGCGCCGCGAACCGATCACGGAAAGCCCACAGCCATCCGACTCGCCGCTCGGCGACGCCGGGCAGGCTGAGCAGGTCGCCGCCCAGCCACGGCAGGAAGGGATTGCGCCGCGCATAGGACCAGATCTCGACCCGCTCCCCCGCCTGCGCCGCCGCGCCGCGCGCGTGAAAGCCCCCGGTGTCGGCCACCACCAGCGTATTGGCCGGAACTGCCAGCCCTTCCGCCGGACCAAGATTCATCGAGGCGAGATCCTCCTCGGTCACGCGCGGCGAACCGCGGGCCGACAGGCGGTCGATCTGTTTTGGATCCGACAGGCTGCGCCGATATTCCCACGCCAGCCGTTCGGGCGTGAAGCGATGCGATCCGCGCACATAGGTAAACGGCCCATCCTCCAGCCGGACGGGATTGAGGAACAGCCACGCCTTCATCGAGGAATGGAAACTGTCCGCATGCACCGCTTCTTGCGGATCGGGACCGTCGCCGCTCGACTGGCTGACGATGGTCTGGATGTAATGCAGCGGCTCGGTCCGGAAGCTGGCGACATAATGGAACAGGGTCCGGATATCGCGCCGCGCCAGCAGCGCCCCCAGCGCCGGGATCGCGTCCAGCATGTCGGGATCGACCGCCATGCGCCGCGTGATCGCATCGCCCTGCCGCATTTCGCGCGCGGGGCCTTCATAGGACAGCAGCGCCTTGCGCAGCGCGGGAAATTGTCTGGGCGGAACGACATCCTCGATCACCACGAAACCGTCGCGGTCGAATGCCTTGCGCCAGTCCGCACGGACATGGCGCGCAAGCCTGCGCCGCCGCCAACGGCATAGCATGTCCGCCAGCCTGACGCGGCCGCGGTGCAGCCCCATACGGTTCAGCCGCGCCGATCCGATCAGCGGATGGTCGAGAAAACTTTTGGCCGAGGTAGCCAGCTGCAGCACATGCAGCGGCGTCAGCACGATCCTCTTCAGGCCGGCAGCGACCGTCATGGCTTACCCTTGCTGCAGCGCCGTCATAGGGGCCCGATCGCCGCTCTTCACCAGCGCATCGATGGCCTGAAGCTGGCGCAGCAATGGCTCGAACATGTCGAGACGAAGCGCATTGGGGCCATCGGACAGCGCCTTGTCGGGATCGGGATGGGTTTCCATGAACACGCCCGACACGCCGGCGGCGACCGCCGCGCGCGCCAGCAGCGGCACATATTCGCGCTGCCCGCCCGATTTCGTGCCCAAACCGCCCGGCCGCTGCACCGAATGGGTCGCGTCGAACACCACCGGGCATCCGGTCTCCGCCATGATCGACAATCCGCGCATGTCGGAGACCAGCGTGTTGTAGCCAAAGGACGTGCCCCGCTCGCACAGCAGGATATTCTCGCCATCGTGCCCCGCCGCCCTTGCCGCATTGCGCGCCTTAGCGACGACCTGCTTCATATCTGCGGGCGCCATGAACTGCGCCTTCTTGATGTTCACGGGCCTGCCCGTGGCGGCCACGGCGGCAATGAAATCGGTCTGCCGTGCAAGAAATGCGGGGGTCTGAAGCACGTCCACAACTTCCGCGACCGGTTTCGCCTGCGCAGGCTCGTGAACGTCGGTCAGCACCGGCAAACCCGTTTCCGCCCGCACCTTTTCAAGGATGCGAAGGCCCTCTTCCAGTCCGGGGCCGCGAAAGGACTGGTCCGAACTGCGGTTGGCCTTGTCGAAAGAACTCTTGTAAATCAGCAGGATATCAAGACGGCGCGCGATGTCAGCCAATGTCTCCGCGACCATCAGCGCATGCGCCTCGCTTTCGATCACGCAAGGTCCCGCGATCGCGAAAAGCGGGCTGGTCGTCGATAATTGCTGTCCGCAAAGGTCCATGGCTGTGCTGCTGCTATCTCGCCATGCCGACACGGATGGCATTGAAATCGTTGATCAATCTGGACGAAAACGGCGGGGCCGGAACATCAGTGGATCAAACTGTGTCGCTCCTTTGACAAAAAAACCGGTGTCAGGCAATTGCTAACCATTCCTGGCGTATGTCACCGGGGTCGCAGGGTGGTGGGCCGATATGGCCGATGCTAAGTTGAAACCGAACATGAATTTTCACGTCGCGCCGTCGCCGCACAGGCTGTCGGCTCTCCGCACGCTGGATATCGAGATCGAAGGTCTCGTCGCGCTCAAGGACGCGGTCACGAATCCGGATCTCGGCCAATCGCTGGAACGGGCGATCAAGGCCATCGCCAGCACCTCGGGACGCGTCATCGTCACCGGCATGGGCAAGAGCGGGCATGTCGCGCGCAAGATCGCGGCCACCATGCGTTCGACGGGAACCTCGGCGCTGTATCTGCATCCTGGTGAGGCGAGCCACGGCGACCTTGGCGTGATTGCCGCAGGCGATGTCGTGCTGGCGATCACCTGGTCGGGCGAAACGCGCGAGCTGGACGACGTCTTCCATTACTGCCGCCATTACGGGATCACGCTGGTGGTCGCGACGGCGCATCCCGATAGCACCGCCGGGCGCGCCGCCGACATCTGCCTTGCCCTGCCCCATGTGCGCGAGGCATGTCCCAATGCGCTGGCACCGACGTCCTCGACGACGTTGCAGCTGGTGCTGGGCGATGCGCTGGCGGTCGCCCTGATCGAGGCGCGGGGCTTTTCCCCGAACGATTTCCGCGTGTTCCATCCCGGCGGAAAGCTGGGCGCGATGCTGGCGACGGTCGGCGAAGTGATGGGCACGGGCGAGGCGGTTCCGCAGGTATCGACCACCACCTCGATCATGGACGCCACGATCGAGATGAACCGCAAGCGTTATGGCTGCACCGCCGTGGTGGACTCGCGCGACCGGCTGGTGGGTGCCTTTACCGATGGCGATCTCAGGCGCTGCATCACGGTGCACGACCTCAGGGAAGAGATCGCGCGCCACATGTCGCTCAACCCGGTCACCATCGACCCGGACAGCCTGTGCAGCGAAGCGCTGACGGTCATGAACGAGAACGCCGTGTCCGTGCTGTTCGTGACCCGCAAGGACACGCTGGTGGGCATCATCCACATGCACGACATCGTGAAGCTGGGTATCGAGCGGGGTTGAGCCGTGCCCGGGAGTGACACGTCCGCGCGCGCGCTGATAGTGATTCCCGCCCGATTTGGATCGACCCGCCTGCCGGGCAAACCCTTGCTGGCCATCGCGGGACGAACCCTGCTGGAACGCGTGCTGGCCAATGCAAGGGCCGCGGCACGCGTGGCGGGCAATTGCGAAATCGTTGTCGCCACCGATGATAAGCGCATCGCCAATCATGCGAAAGAATTGGGCGCGTGTGTCGCCATGACCTCGCCCGATTGCAATTCCGGTTCGGCGCGCGCTTTTGCCGCCGCGCAGCAGCAAGCGTCCAGACCAGCCCATGTGATCAACCTTCAGGGTGACGCACCCTTCGTCGCGCCTGCCACGATCGCCCTTCTGATCGGCGCGCTGCGCACGGGTTCGGCCGATGTCGCGACGCCGGTCTATCGGCTCGACTGGGCACGGCTCGACCGGCTTCGCGCGCACAAGCTGGCGGCGCCCTTCAGCGGGACGACCTGCGTACGCGATGCCGAAGGCCGCGCCATGTGGTTTTCGAAGTCGATCCTTCCCGCGATAAGGGACGAGGCGCGGCTGCGCGGCGAGAGCGGTGTCTCACCCGTGTGGCAGCATCTCGGTCTCTATGCCTATCGGACGGAAGCGCTGGAATGGTTCGCCGCCGCGCCGCAGGGTCATTACGAGGCGCTGGAAGGGCTGGAGCAATTGCGCTTTATCGAGAATGGCTGGACCATCGCCACCGTGCCGGTCGACCCGCCCGAACATGCGCTGTCGGGCATCGATACGCCTGAGGATCTCGCGCTGGCCGAGGACGCGATCACGCGGCTTGGGGATCCGTTTCCGGCAGATGCTGCGACTCCAGTATCCACAGAGATCGGACCGGCCTGACGCCGGGCATTGGCCGTCATGTTCATCATCGTCCGCCATGGCAATACGTTCGAAGCCGGTGAACCGCCGCGCCGCATCGGAGCGCGCACCGACCTGCCGCTGACGGCGCAGGGCAAGGCGCAAGCGGATGCACTGGGCGAGCATTTCGCGGGGGCATCCGTCCGGTTTTCCAAGGCGCTGATCTCGCCGCTGCTGCGCACGCGCCAGACGGCCGAGGCCATCCTGTCGCATCAGCCGGGCGGCGGCCCGTCCCCCGAAACAGCCGATTTCCTGCGCGAGATCGACCACGGCCCCGACGAGAACGCCACCGAAGAGGCCATAACCGCCCGCATCGGTGCCGAGGCGCTGGCCCGATGGGACGCGCGGGCAGTCCCGCCCCCCGATTGGCAAGTCGATGTTGATGCGCGTATCGCCGCGTGGCGCGCGCTGTTTGCGCAGGGCGGCGAAAGCGGTCATATCCTGCTCGTCACCAGCAATGGCGCGGCGCGCTTTGCCTTGATGGCGGATCCGGGGCTTGCCGATGCGGCAACGGCGGCGGGGACGCTGAAATTGCCGACGGGGGGTTACGGCGTGATCACACGCGATGCCAAGGGTGCGCTGGAACTGAAAGGCTGGGGCATCCGGCCATGACCGCACAACCATTGCTGCGCCCGCCCACGTTTCCGGGCGGCCTGCCCGTGCGCTCGCAGCGCTCCGCACCCCCCGCCGATACGCCCCTTGCAACGGCGGACCGCGAGGCGCTGTTCGAGCAGGTCAGGCAGGCCCGCGTCGGCGGTGATTTCTGGGGACCGCGTGCACGGCCGACCTCGCCATTCGAGGTCGTCTTTCGTCCGCGCAGCCTTTCCGATGTGCGCAAGCTGCTCCCCTTGTTAGACCGCGCCGCGACCTTGTGGATCGTGCGCGATCCGGCATTGCGGCGCTTGCTTCACGAACTGGGCGCAAGCGGCGAGGTGCTGTGCGCGGGCGACGTCGATCCATGGTCGGTGCTTCCGGATACCGGCCTTATTCGCGCGCATGGCGATGACGAATGGTTGGCGATTGCGCGGATCGCCGGGGTGCGGGTCGAAATCATTGCACCCGGACGATACGGCAAGCCCGGCGACGATGCCGAAACGCTGGATTCGCGCGCCGCTGCGGCGCTGAATCGCGGGATGGCGGATCCCTTCGGCAGTGGGTGGCTGAACGCGCGGCAAGCCATCGCACTGCTTGCCGACTGGCGCCGCACGATCGACGCCAATCGCGGCGAACCCGGCCATACCATCGTCGCGGCCAGCGGCATCGCATGGTGGAAGCGCGCCGAAATCCGCCATTTCCTCTGGACCCCCGGCCAGCGCCTGCGCATCGTATCCAGCCCGCGCCGCGCCGTTGCCGTCGCCGCCAAGAGAGGCGGCGCGCTGGCGATCTGGCCCTCGCGCGTGTCTCCCGCGCTTCTGGCCGATGCGGAGCGACAGGGCGTTCCGGTCGTGCGGGTCGAGGACGGCTTCGTGCGTTCGGTCGGGCTGGGCAGCAATCTCGTTCCGCCATCGTCGATCATCGTCGACCGGCGCGGCATTCATTTCGACCCGTCGGCACCGAGCGCGCTGGAGGACATCCTCGCCACTGCCGATTTCAGCGAGGAGCTGCTGATCCGCGCTCGCGCGCTGGCGGAGACCATCCTGTCCGCAGGGATCAGCAAATATGCCGCTGGCCGCGACGACAGCGCCCTGCCCCCGCGCACGGACCGCCGCGTGGTGCTGGTGCCCGGTCAGGTCGAGGATGACATGTCGGTGCTGGAAGGCGGCGGCGGGCTCACGTCCAATCGCGAACTGCTGCGCCGCGTCCGCGCGCTTGAGCCCGATGCCGAAATCTGGTGGCGGCCCCATCCCGATGTCGATGCCGGCCACAGGCGCGGCGCGGTGGCGGACGAGGACGCGATGATCCATGCCGACCGCATCATGCGCGGAGGCAGCATGGCGGCGCTGCTCGACCGGGTCGATGCAGTGCATGTGCTGACCTCGCTGACCGGGTTCGAGGCTTTGATGCGCAGTCGCGAGGTCATTTGCCACGGCACGCCCTTCTATGCAGGCTGGGGCCTCACGCGCGATCTGGGTCCGGTTCCCGATCGGCGGGGGCGCAAGCTGGATATCGACCAGTTAGTGGCTGCTGTGCTCATTCTCTATCCGCGCTATCTCGATCCCGTGACGCGCCTGCCTTGCCCGCCTGAAACGCTGGTGGCCCGCATGTCGCAGGATAGCGCGGTCAACCGGCAGGGATGGGTCGGGCCGCTCCGCCGCTGGCAGGGCCGTGCCATGTCCCGCTTGCGCAGCCGCTTAAAGCCAGGCTCGCGATGAGCGGCGTGATACTCGACATCTCGCGCCTGATTTCGCGTGTGCGCCATGTCACGCCGTCGGGCGTGGACCGCGTGGAAATGGCCTATGCGCGGGGATTGCTGGACGCATATGGGCAGGATCTGTCGTTTGCTGCCGTGCATCCCTCGGGCCCCTACGGCAGGCTGAAGAGAGAGGCGGCGCTCGCCTATCTCGACGAGCTGGAACGGCGCTGGGCGCATGACAAGGAAGACAGCCGCCAGCGGTCGCTGGGATCGGCTGTGCCTTGGCTGACGGCCCTGCGTCCCATTGCGCGCGGGATTGGGCGCGGCAGCGGACCCGGCGGTGTGCTGGTGCAGGTCTCGCCGCATCATCTCACGCGAAAGGGTCAGGTCGGCAGAATACTGACGCGTGAGAAGGCTCGCTACCTCGTTCTGGTTCACGATCTGATCCCGATCGAATATCCCGAATATGCGCGTCCCGGCGGGGCGGAGCTGCACGCAAGGCGCATGGATACGGTGGCGACCCACGCCGATGCGGTGATCGTCAATTCGCAGGCGACCGGCGCATCGCTGACCCGCTGGATGGGCGCAAACGGGCACAAGGTCCCGCCCATGCATGTCGCGCTTCTGGGTACGGAGCCCGTGAGCGAAGCGCCGCCTTTCGGCTTCGACGACAAGCGGCCCTATTTCCTCTGCCTAGGCACGATCGAGCCGCGCAAGAACCACTTGCTGCTGCTCCATCTATGGCGGCAGATGGCCGAAAGCCTGCCCGCGGAATCGATCCCTCGCCTTGTCATCGTCGGGCGCCGGGGATGGGAGAACGAGCAGATCCTAGACCTGCTGGATCGCTGCGAGGCGCTGAAACCGCATGTGACCGAGATTAACCGCTGTTCCGACCGCGAACTGGCCGGACTGCTGCGCGGTGCGCGCGCGCTCGTCATGCCCTCCTTCGCCGAAGGGTACGGCATGCCGATTGCCGAGGCGCTGAGCGTAGGCACGCCCGTCATCGCCAGCGATCTGCCTGCCCATCGCGAGGTGGGCGGCGACGTGTCCGATTACCGCGATCCGCTGGATGGTCCGGGCTGGCGGCAGGCGATCATGGACCATGCCGCGCCAGACGGCGGAACGCTCTACAAGGAACAGATCGCGCGAATCGGCGGTTGGCATGCGCCGGACTGGCCTGCGCATATGGATATCGCGCGCAAGGCCATCGAAACGCTGCGCCGCTGAACCCTCAGCGTTTCAGCGAGCGCACCCTGCTGCCGAACAGGCGGTCCCACACGATGAGCGTCACCGCGAAATTCGCATCGCTGTCGATGTGGTGATGGCGCATATGATGCCGCTTGATCGCCCGCGCGAGCCGGCCGCGCATCGGCAATTGATGGCAGGCGAAATGGGTAAGGTCATAGATCACGTAACCGATCATGAAGCCCAGGAACAGCCACGTTCCCGCATCGCCCAGCAGCAGCGCGAAGATACCCCAGATGCACAGCCCCACCGGTATGCTGACGACAGGCGGCATCAGATTGCGCAGCCGGTCATTCGGCTGAGCATGGTGGCTGCCATGGATTAGGAAGGTCACTGCCCTCAGCGGCGCGAACCGGCCTGTCCAGTGGAACAGGTAACGGTGCATCGCATATTCGAACAGGCTCCACACCAATAGCCCCGCCGCGATCAGACCCAGCCCCTGCAGCGGTTCGACCGCGCCCCAGCCCGCCAGCGCGATCAGGGGCAGCAGGACGGCCCAGGTCGCCAGGAACCAGAATGCGGATACGACCGTCAGCCGTTCCAGCCATGCATTCTGGAACAAAGCCATGCGGTTATCGATGGATGCGGCGCGTTTCATCGCCCCAAGTCTGGACAGAACGCGGAACTCCCTGTCAAGCGCTTCGCATCGAATTGGCACCATTACGGGGCAGATAGCTGCAAGATGTCGAAAACAGGTCGCACTTTAGGCCGCCTCGGCCCGCCAGAACGCATATTTGTTAGCGGCGCATCGGGCGGCTTGGGTTGGGCTTTGGCCCGCCATCATGCCGCGCCAGGGGTGTTCCTGTGCCTGTGGGGCCGCGATCTGCCGAGGCTGGAGGAAGTTGCAGCGAAGTGCCGGGCCAAGGGGGCATCGGTCGAGATACGCTCGCTCGATCTCGCCGACGGAGACGCTGCATTGCGCGCTCTGACGGAGGATGACGAGCGTTTTCCTTTCGATCTGGCCTATCTGGTGGCGGGACGCGGCGATACGCGCGCACCGGATGATGCCATCGAAAGCCCGCAACTGGCGCTGCGCCTTGGCCAGATCAATTTCAGCGTTCCGTCAGCAATGGCCAGCGCGCTTGCCGGCGTCATGGCAAAGCGCGGCGGCGGACGGGTGGTGCTGATCGGATCGGCGGCGGGGCAGCACGCGCTTCCCTTTGCCGCCGCCTATGCTGCCAGCAAGGCGGGGCTGGCCCGCTATGCACAGGCCTTGCGCATAGCCGCCGCGCCGCTGGGCGTCAGCGTGACGCTGGCCGCGCCGGGTTTCATCGACACCGCAGCCGGGCGCGCCGTGCCGGGGGCCAAGCCCATGCTGCTGAGCGCCGATGAAGCAGCCCGCCGCATCGCGCGGGCAGCGCTGGCCGGCAAGGGATATTACGTGACGCCGTGGCCCTTCTCGATACTCAGGTTGGTGGACCGCCTTCTGCCCGCGCCTCTGCGGGACCGGCTGCTACGCGCCCTTGCGGTCTGACCCTGCGCAGGGTCCCGAGCTAAAAAGCACGGACTGCACTTCCAGCAAACAACGGGCGCTCGCGCCTGCTTTTCGCTTTTGAATTGCGTACATGACATTTCCCGATAAGTGGAAATACCCTGTTGCAACTGAGAATGACTCGCATTACTTGCAGCCCCATCAAACGAAGGGGACCCCATGCAATTGCTGAAATTCTCGATCCTGTCGGCCACCATGCTCGCGCCGGTCGCTGCCCTCGCCAATGAAAACGCGGTGGAAGCGGAGCAGCCGCGCGACATCGTCGTGTCCGGCGCAAAGCAGGAAAGCGCGTCCGCAACCAAGACCGACACGCCGCTGATCGAGGTTCCGCAGCCGGTCACCATCATCGAGGACGAAGTGTTCGAGGCGCAGGGCGCCATCTCGGTCAGCGACACGCTGAATTACGTCGCGGGCGTCACCGCCAATCCCTACGGCCCCGATAGCCGCGTCGACGGGGCGCTGGTACGCGGGATCAGCGCGCTGCAATTCCGTGACGGCATGCGCGACATCTTCAGCTTTTACGCCAGCATTCGCGCCGACCCGTATAATTTCGACCGCATCGAAATCATCCGCGGGCCCGCTTCGGTCCTGTTCGGTCAGGGTTCGCTGGGCGGCATTATCAACATGGTGTCCAAGACCCCGCAGTTCGAAACCGGCGGCGAGGTGTCGCTGCGCTATGGATCGTTCGACCGCAAGGAAGCGCTGGCCGACATCACCGGTCCGATCACCGACAATCTGGCAGGCCGCGTCGTGGCGCGGGTGCGCGATTCGGGTACGCAGACCGACAATGTGCCCGATGACCGCGTGCTGTTCTCGCCCTCCCTGACCTTTGCGCCGACCGATGCCACGCAGGTTACGCTGATCGGCCTTTATCAGGAGGACGATGGCGGTTCGACGTCGCAGTTCCTGCCGCTGGTTGGCACGATCCTGCCCAATCCGAACGGGCAGCTGGGCAACGATCTCTTCATCGGCAAGCCCGGCTGGGACCGCTATGACGGCCGCCTGCTGCAGGGAACGGTGATCGCCAGCCACGCCTTCTCGCCAGACCTGACGCTGAATGCCAAGGCGCGCTATATCGACAGCGACCTCGACTATTTCACCCATTATCCGAACAGCTATTCGAACCCGCTCGATCCCTATCTGGACGAGGAGCAGCGGCTGATCTCGAATTACGCAAGCGGCAGCCTTGCGAACATGGAGATCTTTTCGACCGACAATAATCTGCAGTACGATTTCCGCACCGGCGATGCGGTCGAACACACGCTGCTGGCGGGCGTCGACTACAGCTGGAACCGGGTCCGCAAGGACAGCGGCTATGCGCTGGAGCCGATCGACATCTACGACATCGATTACGATGCGCTGTCGGATTATGGCGGCTCGATCCCGATAACCGGCGATCCCGGCTTTCTCTACAGCGTCCTGGAAGACACGAAGCAGACCCAGATCGGCCTTTACCTGCAGGACCAGATCCGCCTGTGGGACCGCGTTTCGGTGGTGCTGGGCGTCCGGCGCGACGAGGCCCGCTCGACCTCTTTCGGCGAGGAAGTCTATGACCAGGGCGCGACCACGTTCCGGGCCGGGGTTATCGGCGAAGTCGTCACCGGCGTCTCGCCCTTCTTCAGCTATACCGAGAGCTTCGAGCCGATCAGCGGCGCGGACCTTTACGGCGATCCCTTCGTCCCCAAGACGGGCCGCCAGTTCGAGGCGGGGGTGAAGCTGCACCCGACCGATCGCATCCTCGTCACCGCAACCGCCTATCACATCAAGGAAGCGAACCGCCCCATCGCCGCCGTGGTGCCCAGCCCGGACGACCCGGACATCGTCCTGAACGGCCAGCTGCAGATCGGATCGCTGACGTCAAAGGGCGTCGAGTTCGAAGCCAATGCCACGCTGCCGGGCGAACTGCTGCTGATCGCCAACGCCAGCTATAACGAGGCGGAAGTGGAGGATACCGGCCAACAGCTCGACAATGTGCCAAAGTTCAATGCCTCGCTCTGGGCGATGAAGGACTTTCGCCTGAGCGGCGAGACGACCGCAAGGCTGGGCGCAGGCGTGCGTCATGTCGGCAAGAACAAGTCCTATGGCCCCGCCTTCCCCGACGGCATCACGACGCCCGGCTTCACCCTGGTCGATGCGGTCGCCGAAGTCAGCTGGCGCAACTGGAGCCTTGCGGTCAACGCGACGAACCTGCTGGGCAAGGATTATTATTCCGCCTGCCTCGCCCGCGGCGATTGCTTCATGGGCAGCGAGCGCAATGTGTTCGGCACCGTGAGCTATCGGTTCTGACGATGGGCGACGTGATCCTCCTCACCGGTTATTTGCTGGCCGTCGCCGGGGTGCTCGTGCTGCGCCTGTCCTGGGGCCTCGCTGGACGGTCGCGCATGCTGAATGCCGCAGGCTGGGCGGCGCTGGCTGCCGCCGTGCTGTGCGGGGCGGTCGCGGCAGGTGCGTGGGGGATCACGGTCGTCTCGCTGTGGGCGACGGCAACCGCCTTCGTGCTGCTGGCCGTCGCCGGATGGACGGCGCAGCCCTCGGTAAGGCGCGCGTCCGACCGGCGGGCTGGCATGCTGCCCGAAGGCACGGAGCCGCTGCGTCTTGGCGGGCGCGTGCTGACCTTTGCGATTGTCGCGGTGCTGTCGATGGCGGCGTCCATCGCAGCCGCCCTGTTCGTCCGCTGGGCCGCGCTGCTATGCGGCGCGGCAGAGGGCAATGCCTCGGTCCTCGCGCTGTTCGCGGCGCCGCTGGTTTGGACGATGCTGGCCTATCTTCTGCTGATGACCGGCAGCCGAAAGCGGCAATTCGCGATTCTGGGCGGGACGATCCTGACTGCCCTTCCCCCGGTCCTGTCAGGAGCTATGACATGAGCAAGCCCGTCGAAGCCGGCACGGTGAAGCGAGCCCTGTCCGCCCATGCCGCCATCGGGCTTATCGCCGGCGCGCTGCTCTATCTGGTGTCGCTGACGGGCACGGTCGCGGTGTTCTATGCCGAACTGCAACGCATCGAGCAGCCCGATGCGCCCGAGATGACATCCATCACGCCCGCAGCGGTGCAAAAGGCCGTCGAAACCGTGCTCGGCCGCCAGCCGGCGGAGGCACCGACCACCCATCTCTACGTGCATCTGCCCGTGGAAGACCTGCCCCGTGCGACGATCACCACCGACACCGAAGCCATGCACCTGACTGCCAACGGCGATCTTGCCATGCCCGAGCAAATCGCGTGGTCCGATTTCCTCGTCCAGCTGCACTACACGCTGAACCTGCCTTCACTGGTGGGCATTACCATCGTCGGCATATTGGGCGTCATGATGATGGCGCTGTCGCTGTCGGGCGTGGTCGCGCTGCCGCGCATCTTCCGCGATGCATTCCGGTTTCGGGCGCGCAATCCGGGCGGCGTCGGGCTTGCCGATTGGCATAACCGGCTCAGCGTCTGGACCCTGCCGTTTGGCATCGCCATCGCGCTGACGGGGGCGTTGATCGGGCTGGCGACCGTGACCGCCTATGCGATTGCCGCCAATTACTACGAAGGCGACGTCGCGGCGGTCTATGCGCCGATCTTCGGCGACGAACCGGAAGAATACGACGCGCCCGCTCCCGCACCCGATGTCGCCGCCGCGCTAGCCTATATGACGGCGAACCATCCCGAGATCGAACCGAGCTACGCCATCCTGCACGATCCGCTCACGCGCGGCCAGCATGTGCAGATCATCGCCCTGCACGACAAGCGGCTGATTTTCGGCGAATATTACGGATTCGACGCGGATGGACGCTTTATGGGCACGGCGGGACTGGCGGACGGCGACTGGGGCCAGCAAGCGGCGGCCTCCATCTATCAGCTACACTTCGGGACATTCGGCGGTATCTGGGTCAAGCTTGCCTATGTTCTGTTCGGCGCGGCGCTGACGGCGGTTTGTGCGACGGGCACCTATATCTGGCTGGGCAAGCGCCGCCGACGCGGTCACGACGAGCCGCGATTGCGTGCATTGTGGAGCGGCGTGGTGGTGGGCGCGCCGGTGGCGCTGGCGATCAGCTTCGCGGCGCGTATGACGCTGGGGAACGAGGCACCGCTGACGGCGATCTTCTGGCTGTCCTATGCAGCGGTTATGGCCGGCTACGTCGCCATGCGGGGGCGACCGCGCAGCAGAACTGCACTCGCCACGCCAGCCTGATCATTCCGGCGGATTGCCCTGCCCGCCATAAAGCGCGTCCGCCGCGAGCGCGAGGAACATGTAGTTCGTCGCGCCACCGCCCATCACATATTCGCCCTGCTGCCAGAAAAACGGCCATTCCTTCAGTTCGGGCAAGTCCGGCCGCACCAGATTGGTGCCTGAAATGACGCCGCCCGGGATATAGGACCAGTCCGCCCGGTTCACGCCATAGGCCACGATCGGCGAATCCGCCCCGACACCGGAAACGAAGCTTTCCCCGTTCGCGCCCGGATGGACGCCCAGCACGAAATTGAGCGCATTGAGGAAGCCGTCGCGCGACGTCGCATCGGGCCACCCCTTGTGGAAGAACCACTGGCGCACGCCCAGCGACTGGATCGTCCAGCCCGCGCCCCAGATTTCGGGTTCATAGGGCACGCCATAGGGGCTATCAGTGCGGGCACTGTCCTCGACCTTGCGCTGGTGTTCGGCGACGGCGGCGGCAAGGCGCTGCCGGAAACCTGTGGGGAGCCTATCCTCGATCGAAGCGAGCCGCCAAGCGCTGCCCGCCACATCGGCGATGATCTCACCCTCCATCGCGGCAAGCTGCGCGATATAGCGTTCATCGCCGGTCGATTGCGCCAGTTCGGCCAGCGCGAAGGTCCGGTTAGAGGTGTTCTCCGACTTGCCAAGCGCCGCTGCGGTAATCGCGGCGGCGGCGTCGATGGCTTCCCGCCCCAGCGGCGAACCATTCGCCCGCATCACTCGCCCGGCCGCGGCCAGACCGCCCGCAGTATAGAGTTCGCGGTCCGGATTATTCTCGGTAAAAACCCAGCGGTCGTCCCAGCGGATCGGGTCGCCACTGGTGTCGAGGCCAAGCCCGTCCACCGGCTTTTTCGAGACATTGTCGGTATGGTTGGCCGCATCGCCCAGCATCACATAGGCCCGCAGGCTGGGCGTGATGATCCCGCGATAGAGGCGCCCGAGCGCGCGATAGCCGCCAAGAACCGTGAGCAGCCCGTGCTCGATCTGCTGGACCGCGTCATTGACGCCGTCGGGGTCGTGGATCTCGACCAGCCGGTTCTGCTGATCGATGGTGGTCGCGTCATAGTCGAGCCCGAATTCCTCGACCATCTTGGCCAGCATGTATGTGGTGCCGATCTGCGATTCCACGCGCAGATCGTAATCGCCCGCATCGTGCCACCCGCCGCGGTCCAGCCCAGGCACGTGATCGCCCGGTGCATATCTCGTCAGCGTCGTGGGCCCCTGCACATAACCGTCGATATGGTTGAGATCCGTCGGCGCCATCAGCGCATCGTCAAGATGGTCGAGCCCGTGCCAAACGCGATATTTCTCGTTCACCCGCATGTGGCACATCTGGACAGGCAGGAAATATTCCAGCGTCGGCTGCCACGCGTGCCGCGAAAAGACCTGCGGGTCGATACGGAAAACGTGCGAGGTCGAACCGCCATATTCGATCTCGTAAAGCCCCGGCTGCTGCACCGCGCTGAAATCGAACTGGGCATAGTCATAGCGCAGGAAGTCACCCCATTTCGCAGGCGCGGCCGCCTTGACTTTCTCGCGGCCGGAAGCCGTCAGGCGGTAAAGCGTGGCCTCGCCCGCAGGCGCGCTGCCGGATGCCGTCTCGATCACCGCGCGCTTGGGCTGCGTGGGGGCATAGCCAAGCTGCGATACCTGGATGACGGGCTCATATCGCCAGTCCTGTTCGGTATTCGGGGTGACGATCCATTCGACCACGCCCTTCGTGACGCCTGCCGGGATCGGGGTGCGCACGATGAACCAGCCATTGTTATGCGCCGAGCGGCCGTCGATCAGCTGCAGTTCGCCCTGCCCGACATTGCGGAACTGGATCCGCTGAAGATCAGCATCGGGCGCGACGGTCAGCAGTTGCCCGCTCGCCAGCGGGGCGGCCAGCACCTGGCCGTTGGGGTCCTGCACTGGCCCGTTCACCTGCACGTTGCGCGGCACCGGAACCTTGCCGCCCTCTGCGGTGACCAGCGGCCCCTCAGGCTGGCGATTGAACAGGCCCGATGCATCGTCCAGCAGCCATGCCTTGCCGAACAATTCGCCGGGAAAGAGCTCCATGTTGAAACCGGCGCGCCCGACCCATTCCGCCGGCAGCGGCTTGTCGAGGTCGACGCTCACGCGGAAGGAATTGCCACCCGCAGGCGTCACCGAAACCGTGTAGGCAAGGTCGAGGTCGGGATAGAAGATCGGATTGAAACCCTTACCGTTCTTGGCAGGGTCCGGATAGCGCAGGGTCTGGCGGATGGTTCCGGTAGCCGGATCGATAGTCCGCTCACCCGCCGATACGGGCATGGGCGACCACTGGCCGGGTTCCGGTTCAAGCCGGACATCGCCGTTCGCCGCAACCCGGCTTCCGTGCTGAACGATGGTGACGCCGGTCTGGTGCCCATCGGGATAGATGTCGTCGAACACGATGACGTCGAGACCATGGGCGGATAGATAGCCCTTGTCGGGATCGAGCGTCAGTTCCCCGCTGTCTTCCGGCCCCGCCGCCAACAGCATCGGCGCGCCGATCAAAGCGCCCGTCCACACGCAGAGCCTGCGATACTTCACCGATCCACCCCCCTCGTTCCTGTTATCGGGTGTTAGCGCTATCACGCGCTGCACGGCATTGTCGAGACAGGCGGGAAGCGCCGATCAATCGGCAACGGAGACCACGGCGCCCAGCGCATTGTCGAGGATCAGATGATGCAGCGCGGCGGGCGTCAGGTCGCGGGGCTGCCCATCCCCTTTGACCAACTGTCCGCGAGCATCGAACCGCAGCACCACATAGGGCGTGTGACGGTTGCCGCCCGGTTCGCTGGCACCCGGAATGCTGGGCCGGTGATCGCCGAAAAAGACCAGAAGGGCGGGCCTCTGCAGGGCCGCGATCCCGGCGCGCAATTCGGCCAGCATCGTATCGCCCTTGCCCACCAGCCTCCGATATTTCTCGACCAGGAGACCGGGCGAGCGGCTGTCTGATCCCTGCGCCGCCGCGTCCTTGTCCGCCGACCATGGGCCGTGGTTCTCGATCGTCACGGCATAAAGCAGCGTCGGATCGGTCGCTTCGGCTGCACGGGTCAGGATCTCGTGCGCGATGGCCGCGTCGGTGACATAGCGACCCTCGCCCTTTGCGGGCGGGGCAAAGCTTTCCTCGCCGACCAGCCGGTCGAATCCGCTGGCGGGCAGGATCCGGTCGCGACCGTAAAAGCGCATGTCGTGCGGATGGATGAACAGGCTGCGCCACCCCGCCGGTCGCAGCCGAATCGGCAAGGCATACGAACTGTCGCGCAGCGCCGTCAGGAACGGATCGAACCGGCGGAAACCCAGATCGCTCTCCTCGCGCCCGAACAGCAACGCATATTCGGTGCGCATCGTGTAGGCGCCGAACCCGCTGACCAGCAGATTGCCCCAATGCCACGCGTCGGCGCGCGCCGCTGTCAGCCCCGGCAGAGCCATCGCGGGATCGCCAAAGAGCTCAACCGGATCGGCAAAGGATTCGCACTGGATCGCGACGATCAGCTCGGGCGGGGCGAGGCCGGGGGCGATGGCGCTCCTCTGAACGGGCGGGCATGGCGGGGCATCGGGCATTTCGCGCCAGCGCCGCCAATGCAGGATCAGCGTTGGAACCAGCCCCAGACGCGTCATGTCCGCATCGGGATCGGGCCGCGGTGCGAGCGCACGAAAACCCGGCAACCGCAGGATAGAGGTCAGCGCCGCAACACCGACCAGCGCCAGCCCCGCCCCGATGCCATGCGGTACCGGATCGGCCACGAACAACCACGCCAGCGCCAGCGCCAGCAACGCCGCCACCGCCGCCATTGCCAGCTTTTGCCAGCCCGACAGAGCGGATAGGTAGAATTGCGGATGGCGGAATATCGCGCCCATCAGCGCAAGGTCGGAAAACAGTAGCGGCTCGCCCAGCATGGCCCGCTTTGCGTTCGACGCCAGCGCCAGCAACGCCAACAGCGCGAAGGCCAGCAGCGCCGACAGACCGGCATTGCCGCACAGCGCCAGGAACCCACCATAAAGCGCCGTGCTAACCAGCGTGAGCAGGACAGCACCCTTTGCGCTGCGCCAGGGCAGGCCGAAACGGCGCAAGGGCCGCGGCCGCACCAGCCAGTCGAGCGCCAGCGCACCTGCCACCAGCGGAAGGATCAACAGCAGTATAGGTCCGATCACCGAGGGATCCGTCAGGACGCGAAGGTCCGGTTGAAACATGTCATCAGGGCCATGTCCGTTGCGCATAGTTCAGCGCAGGGTCAAGGTTGGTCCGCTTTGGATCCGTCTATTGCGATGAACCGTGCCGGGCAATCTTGGATTTCCGGCCAGAACGCAGTAGCGGCAAAGGCACATGTTTCGTTCGATAGACAAAGAAAATACCGCTTCACCCGCGAAAGCCGCTGCCGCGCAGCCGGCTGACGGCGCCGGGGATGCGCGTGCGCCTGACGTGGCCACGGAGCTGGCAGTCGCGGGACCGCATTCGCGCAGCCACGCCCCAAAGCGCAGCGTGTTGCTGCTGCAGGGCCTGATGGGTCCCCTGTTCCGCAGGCTGGGGCAGGAGCTGATTGATGCGGGGCACGACGTTCACAAGGTGAACTTCAACGGCGGCGACCGGCTATACTGGCGGCTGCCCGGCGGCATCGAGTATCGCGGATCGCTTGAGCAATGGTCCGGGGCCTTCCGCGACATCCTGAGCGAAAAGCAGGTGACCGATGTCGTGCTGTTCGGCGATTGCCGCGTCCATCACCTCGCCGCCACCGCCGTCTGCCGCGAGATGGAGGTTCCCGTCCACGTGTTCGAGGAAGGCTATATCAGGCCCGACTGGGTGACGCTGGAACTGGGCGGCGTGAATGGCCATTCGCAATTGCCGCGCGACCCGAACTGGTATCGCAAGACGGCCGCCGCCTTGCCGCCCGTTCCCGCACATCAGCAGGTTCCGTTCTCGTTCCGGAGGCGCGCGATGGAAGGGCTGCTGTATAACTGCGCCGACATCTTCACGCGCCGTTTCTATCCGCACTGGACCAATCATCGCCCATGGCACCCAGTGATCGAGGGTGTGGGATGGACGCGCAAGCTGGCCCGCCGCAAGAAGGTGCGCAAACATGCCACCGCCCTGATCGAACGGCTGCTGGTCGAGAAGCCCGACTACTACCTGTTCCCGCTACAGCTCGACAGCGATGCGCAGATCCGGCTGCATTCGCCTTTCGCGGGCGTCGCGGACGCGATGCGCCTGGTCTTCGAGTCCTTCGCCCGCCACGCGCCGCCGCATACGCGGCTGGTTGTAAAGGAGCATCCGCTCGACAACGGGGTGCGCAACTGGCGGGAAGAAGCGGATAGCCTTGCCGCCCTGTTCGGCATTTCGGAACGCGTGGATTACATCGGCTGGGGCGATATCGTGCCGGTCGCGGCGCATTCGCGCGGCATGGTGACGATCAACAGCACCAGCGGCACTTTGGCGCTGGCGCTGGGCGTGCCCGTCGTCGTGCTGGGCCACGCGGTCTATGACATTCCCGACATCACTTATCAGAACGGGCTGGATGCGTTCTGGAACGATCCGGTCGCGCCCGATGAGGACACCTTCGCGGCATTCCGGCGCGTGCTGATCGAACGCTGCCTGATTCCCGGCGGGTTCTTTTCCGAAGAAGCGCTGGACAAGGTCGTGCGCCACGCCGTCGCGCGGTTCGAAGGCAGGGCGCTGCTACCCGAATGATCCGCCCGAACGGCCCCGGCGCATGGCCGGGACCGTCGGTGCGACGGATCAATTGCCCAGGCTGTTGGCGACGGTGGTGACCGTCACGACCGGCGCGAACAGCTGGCTGATCGTCTGGATCAGCAGGCGCGGCTGGTTCGCCTCGGCATTGCCGAAGTAGAGGATGTCGTCGTCGCGTAGCGCGAATTGCTGTGCCAGGAAATAGGTCGGCGTCTTCATCAGGTTGAAGTGATAGACCACCGGCTCCGCCCCGTTCGGCCCGGTAAAGCGCAGCAGGAATACCGCCTGCGGGTCCGCCGTACTGCGATCCGGGCCGCCTGCATTGGCGATCGCCTCCATCACCGTCATAGTGTCGCGGGTGAACGCGAACTGCTGGACCCGGCCCGATGCCCCCATCACCGAATACATCATCGGTTCGGGCAGGATCGTCAGCCGGTCGCCCGGATAGGCCTTCAGATCCTCATACGCGCCGGCCATGACCTTGCTCAGCCGGATGCGCGCCTCGTTCTCGCCGCGCTTCACCCTGAGGACAAGGTCCTTGGGATCGCCGCGATAGCCGCCCGACAGCGCGATCACGTCGGACATGCTTTCCTGGTTGGTTTCCAGCACAAGCCGACCCGGTTGCACCACTTCGCCCGCGACGATCACCGAATTGGTGATGACTTGCTCACGGTTCACCAGAACCTGCGGGTCCTGCGACAGGGTGCGCAGCGACTGGCCGATCATCTCCTGCACTTCGGTGACGGTACGGCCCATCACGTTAAGGCGGCCGACATAGGGGATCGTGATCTCGCCATCGTCATTAACGCGGCTGGCGGGCAGCGCCTGCATCTTGACCGCGGGGTCGAAACTGCCGCCGATCTCCGCGCTCGCGCCCGTGCTGCCGAACAGGGGGATACCCGCTTCATAGATGCTGATCGCCAGCACGTCGCCCGGTCCGACGATGTCGGTCGGCGTCGTGGGCTGCATCGGCAAAGCCCACTGAACGGGGGGCAGCACCGGCGGCACGACTTCCGCGCGGTCCACTTCGACAATGGCAATCTGCGGGCCCGCTCCGGTCTCGACCGCTTCTTCCGCGGTCGATCGGATCTGGCTGCCGGTGGGCCCCGTGCTGGGCAGCGTCGAACAGCCGCACAGGACGCCCAGCGCGACGGGCACCAAGCAATGTTGAAATTTCATGCGCAATTGCAAACCAGTCTGTTATAGCGATCGGCCCACCTAACGAATTACCACTGGCAGGCCTAGTCCGAACTCGCTCTACTCGTCGAACCGATGTCGCCTTGCGGGGAACGCTGTCGCCGCTGCATGGGCGCGCACGGCATGGCCGGGTCGAGGAACGCGCTTCAACCAACTGCAATGACACGATTTTCTTCCCGTTTTCAAACATCGAGACGGCTTGCGTGGATGCGCGATGCGTCGCTGCTGATCCTGTGCCGCCCCGCTCGTCTGGCAGGCGCAGGATGGGCGCGGCTGTGCGGCAAGCGAGTGCGGGCGCGCAACCGGCTGCAAAGCGCCATCGCCAGCCTGCCTTTCGCGCATCAAAGGCTGATGCAGGCCGGCGCGCTGACCGATTTCGAAACGCTGTCCGCCCGCGAGGACGGCGAGATACCCAGGATCGGCGTGCATTTGCACCTGACTGCGGGGGACGCGCCCGACGCATTCCAAACCGCCCTGGCGTCGGTGCAACGGCAGAGCCTGCCGCCAGAGGCGATATTCGTGACGTCCGCGCAAGGCACGCCGGACATCGCATCCGCCGGTGCGGTCCAGATCGTGGAAGGGCATTTTCCGGACAGGACTGCGGGGCTTCGCGCCGCGCTCGATGCGGCGACTGGCTGCGGTGTCGATTTGATGGTGCCGCTCGCATCCGGCGATGCGCTGCCGGGCAATGCGCTGGCGGCCTATGCGGCGTATTATACGGGCGCGGCGGCTGTGCTTTATGGCGATCAGGACGAATTCGGGCGCGGCGGCATAGGCCGCGAACCCTGGTTGAAACCGCAATGGGATCCGCGGCTGTTTCTGTCGCAGGACTACGTCAGCCATGCCTGCGCACTGCGGGTGGATCGGGTGTCTGCCCCGCTAACCGCCGCCCCGCCGCGCGAGGGGGAAAGTCTCTACGAAGTCCTGCTGCGCTTGACGGTCGATCCGGCGGGCCCCGCGCTTCCAGTTGGCCACGTCCCCCGCGTCACAGCCCGTACGCCGGCGGGTGCATGGCAGCGCGAACAGGACAGCCGCCATGCCGCCGTGGCGCGTTTGCTGGACGGGCGGGCCGAAGTGCAAAACGGTCAGCACGGCACGGTCGATGTCCAATGGATCCTGCCCTCCCCGCTGCCCCGCGTCAGCATCGTGGTTGCCACGCGCGACCGCGTGGAACTGCTGCGAAAATGCATGGAAGGGCTGCTGGAAGGCACCGATTATCCCGATTTCGACATCGTTCTGGTCGACAATGACAGCCGCGATCCCGAAACGCTGGACTACATGGACAGCGTCGCCGCCGACCCGCGGGTCCAGCTGCTGCGCTGGCCGCATCCGTTCAACTATTCGGCGATCAACAATCATGGCGCGCGCCATGCGGCCAGCGAATATCTCTGCCTGCTCAACAACGATATCGAGATCATCCATCCCGACTGGCTGACCGCCATGATGCGCGAGGCCGTCCAGCCGGGCGTCGGCGCGGTGGGCGCGCGGCTGCTGTATCCTGACCGCTCGATCCAGCACGCAGGCGTCGTCATCGGCATGGGCAACGCCGCGGGTCACGCGCATCGCGGACTGCCCGAAGGCGAGCCAGGCTATTTCGCGCAGGCCCATGTCGCGCGCGGGGCCAGCGCGGTTACCGCTGCCTGCCTGCTGGTGGCCAAGACGCATTTCGACGCGGTTGGCGGGCTGGACGAGGAAGGGTTGGCGGTCGCCTATAACGACGTCGACCTGTGCCTGAAACTTCGCGCCCTGGGCCTGTCCAATATCTACACCCCCGCCGCGACACTGGTGCATCACGAAAGCAAGTCGCGGGGGCTGGACTTCGCGCCCGAACACATGGAACGCTATTTGCGCGAACTCGCCGTGTTCCAGCAGCGCTGGGACAGCATCGGACATGTCGATGCATGGCATCACCCCCACCTCGACCGGACGAGTGAGGTCTATTGATAAAGACGATACGACGTTCTGCTACGATCCGTAGCAACTCGGTTAGAGCCCGGCCCTGACAAGGAGGCGGATTCCAACGCGTCGGAATCTGCCAAAAACCGGTCACATTTCAGGGGAATGCGTCAGCAACAGCTTATCATGACGACAACGCTGCTATAGGGCTTTACAGAACCGCCCAAGGACTACTGAGAGATAGAGGCCCTGATGAAAAACTGCAGCATTCGGATGCAAGCCGGTGAAAATTAAGAATAATACATCACAGGTTTTGTCCGAGGCTGAGAAGAGGGGGCCAGTTGAGCAGCCTCGCCAGATGATCGTGTTGGGCATGCACCGCTCAGGCACATCCGCGCTGACCAATGCCCTCGCCCGCATGGGCGTGTTTGTTGGTGATCAGGACGAACTGACTGCAAGCAACTGGGAAAACCCGCATGGCTTCTTTGAGCGCCGGGATGCGCGGCGTATTTGCGATGCGCTTTTGCATCGCGGCGAGGCCGACTGGTGGAAAATCTCTCGTTTCGACGCTGGGCAACTGACCAATCCGGTCCTGGGCCCGGCACGCGAGGATTTCATCTCTCTAACCGAAAAGCTGGACGCCAAAGGTCACTGGGCGATCAAGGAGCCGCGCCTGTGCGTGCTCCTGCCGATCGTCCTGCCGTTGCTGCGACGGGTTTTGCCGATTGTCGCTTTGCGGCATCCGATCGAAATCGCTCATTCTCTTTATCATCGCAATGGATTCTCAATCCAGGCCTCTTTGGCACTTTGGGAAACCTACATCCTGCGTGCTTTGCGCGATTCCGATGGTCTAGACCGCTGTTTCGTTCATTACGATGCGCTTATCCGTGATCCTGCTGCTACACTGGAACGGCTGGCGACGCGGCTACAAAGCCTCGGGGTAAGCGGCCTGGATCCCGAGCAGGGTGTAGCAGCGATCGATCCCGCACTTTTTCGGGAAAAGCAAGACGGCGGGCAGGATTGGCGCCTTTCGCCGGAGCAAGCACACCTCTGGGCCATGCTGAAGGACCTTGGCGTAGACGGTGCCGGACTCGAAATCCCGGCAGTTTCGCTACATGCCACACAGATTCTCCGCGAGTTCGAAATCGACCAGACAGCGCGACGTTCCTTGATTTCCGAAAAGGAAGCCAGCGAACGTGAACGCAGCAAGGCCGAGGCCAACCTACAGCGACATCAGGCAGCGGCCGACGAAGCGCGAGCGAAGCTAGGCGCGACCGACGCACAGTTGAAGACGACACGCGCCGAGCTCGAAGCAGCAAAGGCGCGTTCGGCCGAGACTGAAGCGAAGCATGGTAAAGTCTCACGCGAACTGGATGAAACACGCACGAATCTGGCTGGGCTAAACGATCGGTTCGACAGCGCACGCCGTGAACTCGAGGTGACGACAAAGCGACTTCTGGAAATCGGCGACCATCATAACAAGACGCTTTCAAAGCTCGGAGAAGATCGCGAGCGGCTGGTCGGCGAGCGCGAGGCATTGAAGGGTGAACTGACGGCCCAACGCCGGTTGTCGGAGAAGCAGGCGCGAGCACATCAGGACATACTCCGGCGAGCGATGGAGCGTTCCGCCGATGAGATCCGTGCGTTTGGCCGGGCACGCCACAAGGCGGCCACTCAAATCGCCAAATTCGAGTGGAACCTGAACCTGGCCGTCAGGGACAAGGTGTTGCTCGAAGCCGAACGGGCCGCTCAAGCCGCTCTACTCGATGCCATTCTGGGATCGACGCTTTGGCGCGTGCTCTCTCGGATCCGCAAACTGACGCACAATCCCATCGCTGCAAGACGGCGGCGGGATCGAGTGGCGCGCAGCGTTTCGATGGCCGAGGTGATGGCGCTGTTCGATCCCGACTGGTATCGCATGCGCAATCCCGACGTCGCTTTGACCGGTCTGGATCCGCTCGATCACTATTTGCTGCGAGGGGCCGTCCGTGGCCGCGATCCCGGTCCGCTATTCCATGTCGATTTCTACCTCGCGTCGGCGAAAACTATCGGCGAAGACGAGGAAGCGGCCCGCAATCCGCTGATCCACTATCTGACAAGCGGAGCAACGGCCGGCCTCAGCCCCCACGCGCTTTTCGATCCTGCTTTTTACGCGACAGAAAATCCTGATGTCGTCGAGAGCGGCATGAACCCGCTGGTCCATTTCATACTGCACGGCGGACAGGAAGGGCGATCGCCCAGCCCCTGTTTCGACGCGCGCTGGTATCTGGACATGTACCCGGATGTGGCAGCTGCCGGCTGCAATCCCCTGCTGCACTATTTGGATCACGGCACGGACGAGGGGCGCGATCCCGCACCAGATTTCTCGACAAGCGGTTATCTGAAATCGTACCCCGATGTCGTGCGCAGCGCACAGAACCCGCTCATGCATTACCAGCTTTTCGGGCGTTACGAGGGCCGCAATCCTCGGGGCATCGGTGATCCAACCGCTACCGACGGGTCTACGCAGCAACAAAAATCGCCGCAGCCCGTGCCGGCAAACCTCTCTACGATGCGGCCAGTTGCGCCACTCTCCGCCAGCCCGAAGCCTTCCAGGCAGAACAAACTGCCGCTAAGCGCGCTTTTGATCTCCTGGGATATCGGCCATAATCCGGTGGGCCGCGCTTACATGCTGGCCGAAGCTGTGGACCGCGTGGTCGAACACACGGTCATCGCGGGATTTCAGTTCCCGCGATACGGATCGCGGGTCTGGGAGCCGCTGCGCGATTCGCGCCTGCCCGTAATCCCGATCCCCGGACACAATCTGCCAGACATGATCGAACTGGCACGCTCGATTGCGGATCAGGTCCGCCCCGATGTCGTCATCGCCTGCAAGCCCCGTCTGCCGGCCTTGCAACTGGGCATGCAGATCCGGGATGCAGCCGGTTGCCCGCTGATCCTCGATATTGACGATCACGAACTTAGCTTCTTCGCCAATCGCGATCCGATTACGATGGAACAGTTCGAGGCAGTCCAGCCCGGCGAATGGGCAAATCATGTCGAGCCTTACGGCGAGGAATGGACCCGCTTGTGCGAAGGCTTGACTGGAACCGCAGATCGAATCCTCGTCTCCAATACGGCTCTGCAGAAGCGGTTCGGGGGCGTTGTCGTGCCGCATGTTCGCGACGAATCGGCCTTCCAGCCGGTCGATGCCAGCGCGCGGGTGGCGGTCCGCAACCGGTTCGGGGTGCCGATCGACGCACGCGTCGTGCTGTTTTTCGGCACGCCGCGGTTGCATAAAGGGATAGGCGAACTTGCCGCCGCCGTGGCCGCGATCGATGATCCACGGGTGCGACTTGTTATCATCGGCGACGCACCGGATAAGTCGGTAACCGCAAAGCTCAACCAGATCGCGCCGGGCCGGGTCATCCAGATACCCGGGCAGCCATTCTCGGCTATTCCTACGATCATGGCGCTGGGCGATGTGGTCGCATTGCCCCAGGATGTCGACCATCCGATCTCGCAGTTCCAGCTTCCTGCAAAGGCGATCGATGCGATTGCTGCAGGGCTGCCGCTGCTGGTCACACCGACTCCGCCGTTGATGGACCTCGTTTCGGCAGGGCTTGCGGTTCCGTTCGAACCGAAGGGTCTGAAAGATGCCATTGTCGCGGCATTGAACAAGCCGGTTACGCCAGAATCGCAGGCCGCTGTGCGAGAGCGCTTCCTGAGGGGCTACAGCTATCTTTCCGCCGGAGAAAGCCTGCGAAAAATCATCGGCGAAGCGGTTGCGCAGAAGCCCTCTGAAGCTGCGGTTGGCAGCGGCACACGACTTGTCGCTGCGCAATATCGCGCTCTTGGCTGCGAGCCTCCGCAACCCTCCAAGACACTTCCCGAGCAAGGCCGAGACATCGTCATGTTCTGGAAGCAGAACGACAGTGCACTTTATGGCCGCCGCAACGACATGGTCGCGCGCTATCTTGCCTCACGCGACGACGTCCGCCGGGTCATTGTGTTCGATGCGCCGATCTCACGCAACAAGCTAATAGAATTACGCGACCGCGGGCGTTCCGGCGATCAGGACCGCCTCATCTACACGCGCACCATCGAGAAGCAGATGGGGCTTCGCGACGAAGGCAAAATCGCGCGCCGGGTTCTGGTCTACCAGCCACGTCACGTGCGCAACGTGAAGTCAAATGCCCTGCAGGACCAAGTGGTCAACCATGTCAGGGCTACGCTCGAACAGGAAGGTGTCGATCCGTCGCAGGCCGTGTTCTGGCTTTATCCGCGCAATCCCTTCCTCGAAACTCTTGTCGACACGTTCAAACCTGCGCGAGTTGTTACCGATATCGTCGACGACCACCGCGCCTGGCCAAATGTGTCGGAAGACCAGCGCCGGGAACTCGATCAGCATTATACCCGAGTGCTGGGTTTTGCCGATTTTGCCATGGCCAATTGCGAGCCGGTGCGCGCCTCGATGGCGAAGATACGCCCTGATATCCGCCTGATACCCAATGGCTGCGATATGCCCTCTACGGATACCACGCCTTCCTCTTCCGCATTCCAGCGCGTGACCGAATGGCCGGGCAAGGTAATCGGTTTTACCGGCAATCTTGAGGCAAAGATCGACGACGAGTTGATCAAACGCCTGTCTCGGGAGCTTCCGGATGCGCTGATCGTACTCGTCGGTTCGACACACGCCAACCCATCCGTGCGGGAATTGGCGGAGTTGCCGAACGTATTGATGCCGGGGGTGGCGCCTTACGAAGAACTTGGAGCATGGGTCAGCCGCTTCGATGTCGCCATCATTCCGCATCGGCGTATGGCGTTGACCGAGTCAATGAACCCGCTGAAACAATACGTCTACCTCTCCCACGGTGTTCCAGTCGTCGCCACGAACATCAGCGGCCTCGAGGACGTGCCAGGTATTACCGTGGCCTCTGATCAGGAATCGTTCGTTATCGCTGTGCGAGCAGCCCTGGAGGCCCCACGTGCGGCAGTCGCAACACAGGATTTCATCCGCGAGCACAGTTGGGACGCACGGCTTTCCGGGTTCGTCGACGAAATCCTGACGGACGAGAATTCGTCGCCAAAACCTGTCCGGCATGGTTTTGACGAACAGGCAAACCCGTCGGATTGATCTAGATAAGACCTTCGGTCCGATCCTAAGGGCAGCGACCGAAACTGGAGGTAACATGGAATTCGACGCGGACAGCTATTTCGGATCGTGCCCTGTGTGCGGATGGGTCGGAGAATTCGTGCGCAACCATCGCGCGATCCGGGAAACCTATAACTGCGGCGGCTGTCGAGCCTCATTGCGCGAGCAGGGACAGGCTGATGCCCTCGTGCGGCATTACGCCCTACCCGGCGTGACGTCATTGGCAACACTCGTCACTTCGACAAGCATTGCCAGGCTTTCCGTATACGAACCGGGACTCAGCGGAACCCTGCGCCCGTATTTGGGCCGGATCGCGGATTATACACAGTCCTTCTACTACACTCCCGAAGAACGCGCCGCCGCGCCAGTCCGCCATGAGGATTTGCAGGCTCTCAGCTTTCCCGATTGCCGTTTCGACCTGGTCGTAACGTCCGATGTCCTCGAACACGTTCGACATCCTTTATCAGCTTTCGCCGAAATCTTTCGAGTATTGAAGCCTGGCGGTTTGAATCTGTTCACGGTGCCGCTTCAAGAGCCATTGAGGCAACAAACCACTTGGCGCGTGGATACCAGCGGACCGGAAGACGTGCATCTCCTTGAAGAGCAATATCATGGCGACGGCCGTGGCGGCAGGTCGCTGGTCTATGCCAATTTCGGGCGGGATATCGTCGACATGCTGGCAGAAACAGGATTCGAAACCGAACTGGTCTATCCTCGCACGCCGAGCGAAATTGCCAACCGTGCCATCACTGTGAAGGCCGTGCGCCCGTCTTGATTTTGGTCCGCCAATTGAAGCGCTTGGTGAGTTTGCATCGGTAGGGCGATTTGCCTGCCAGGCCCGATACCGATCTGTCACGGAAGAATGAACGGGTTCGTCTGGAGGAACCGCGCGCTGCGCCAGAAGAAGGGACAATCGAGCCCAGAGTGGCGACGAGAATTTCCCTTTTGCGTTGCTGATCGCTAACGCGGAACACAATGAAACACTTCATTACGACCGTCGTGCCGAACTGGCTTCGCAAACGGTTTTCGCGAGAGAAACCGTTTCAGGGAACGCTCGATGCCATAATTGACGGGCGCGTTTTGGGCTGGGCCCGGTCAGCGGACCACGACGGTCCGATCCGTATCGACCTCCTGATCGACGGGCGGGTCGTAGCCATTGATGAACCGGCGAATGTACTGCGTCCCGATCTTCGTGACGCCGGGATAGGCGATGGAGCCTATGGCTTTGAAATTGCGGTGCCCCCTGAATGCCTCGGGCCAGATACGCTCTCTGTCACGATCCGTCCGCATGGCAGCGAACAGGCAGGCCTGACACAGGCAATGAGATTCCACCGCGAGCATGGCGAATATCGTCCGTTGCAGAGCATAAACGCGGCCTCGGACATCACCATCACGATCGACAGTCTGACCGATGACGCCCTCGAAGGATGGTGCGTCGACAGCAGCGAAAGAGGGCGGATCCTCGAGCTCGATATCATTGTCGACGGCGAATTCTTCGTTTCCATTAGAAATGACGGGCCTCGCGGCGATCTGGAGAAGCTGGGAATTTCCAAAGGCCTTGGTGGATTTCGAGCTGACTTGCCTCTTCGCTGGCTCGATCCCGGCCCTCACATCGTCGGAATTCGAGCGTCCGGCAGAACGTTGCAGGAAACTTCGGTAAATGTCCCGGAACACCGCGCCTTCGTCGATCTCCGGAGGGTCGCAAAGCCTATTCGCGATGTCTCGATCATTGTTCCGGTTTTCAACGCACCCGGCGATCTGGAAGTCTGCATCCAGCGCCTGTCCGCGTGGACGCCGGACTCGGTCCAGATCCTGTTTATCGACGACGCGTCAACGGACCCGGAAGTTGCGAATCTGTTGCGAAGCGCAGCCGAGCGGCCAAACATGCGCTTTTTGCGCAACGAAGCGAATCTGGGCTTCACCCGGAGTGTCAATCGAGGTTTCGACGAAACCGGCCGCGACGATGTCATCATACTGAATTCCGATGCACGGGTCACGAGAGGGTGGGTAGAGGGACTGGCCGTTGCTGCGCATTCGGCACCTGGCATCGCCACCGTGACACCCATGTCCGATCGGGCAGGCCTTTTTTCAGCGCCTCGGCCAGGAAATGACAACACCCTGCCCGAGATGGTCGGCGAGATCGCCTACGCCCGGGCTTTCCGCCGGCAGAGCCTGGGGCTCTATCCAACCGTGCCAACCGGCAACGGGTTCTGCATGTTCATACGCCGCGCCTGCATCGATGAGGTCGGCGGTTTCGATGCGAAGGCTTTTCCGCGCGGGTATGGTGAGGAGAACGATTTCTGCATGCGATCCATGCGGAATGGCTGGCGACACATCATCGACGACCGGACTTACGTATTCCACGCAAGGTCGAAAAGCTTCGGTGAAGAGCGGCACGCATTAATGCAGGCCGGGCGGGCGGTGCTTGATCAACGCTATCCTGAATACGAAATCTCGATCCGCAAATTCACTCAAAGCGCCAAAATCGGGCTCGCACGGCAACGCGCACGGGTTGCCCTGACCGATTGTACCAACCGCCCCTCGCCGCTTCCACGTGTCCTCTTCGTTGTGTCGACGCAGACTGGCGGAACCCCACAGACCAATCGCGATCTCATGGCCGGGCTCGCGGATAAGGTGGACTGTTGGCTGTTGCAATGCGACGGCAAGACGCTCGAATTGCAGCGCATGCTTGGGCCTGAAGATGGCGCCGAAGATAGTTCGGGCGATCGGCGGATCCACCGCCTGGATGAAGCCATTGACCCGGTCTCTCACCGCTCGGAAGAATACGACGCCGTAATCAGTGAATGGTTGCTGAGGCTCGATGCCGACATCGTGCATATCCGCCATCTGGGCTGGCACGGACTGGCCTTGCCGAAAATCGCAAAAGCGCTTGGCAGCAAGGTCGTGTTCTCCTTTCACGATTTCTACGCACTATGTCCTACCGTCAAATTGCTCGACGATACCATGCAGTTCTGTGGTGGCGCCTGTACCCCTGGGGATGGGCATTGCCGAACAGAACTATGGCCTGATGGTTCTCTCCCCGAGCTTAAGCATAAATGGGTCCATGTCTGGCGGCAGCGTTTCTCCGAAGCCCTGGCGCCCTGCGATGCCTTCGTCACCACATCGAAGAGCGCGCGGGCACGGATCCTCGAACATATGCCGGCGGTGTCGCCCGAACGTTTCACGGTGATCCCCCACGGGCGCGATTTCAGCAATTTTTGCCGCCTCGCCCATTTGCCCGATGACGACGCAGTCCTGCGCATTCTCCTGCCTGGCACCATCACGCGCGCGAAGGGCCTCGATATCGTGCATGAGTTGCTTGCACAGGATCAAGCGGGACGGTTGGAATTCCATATTCTGGGTGAGGTTCTGGACGATAGCGGGGCGCCCAAACGCAGACATCCGCGTTTGATCTGCCATGGCCGCTACGAACGCGACCGCTTTGCCGAGCGGGTCGAAGCAATCCGTCCCCATCTCGGGGCTGTCTTCTCGATCTGGGATGAAACCTATTGCCACACGCTGACCGAACTCTGGTCTGTCGGCGTGCCAACATTTGTGTTGGATTTTGCTACCTTGGCCAGTCGCGTCCGTGAGAGCGGCGGAGGCTGGGTACTGCGGCACGACGACATCGCCTCGCTCTACGCAAATATCGTGAACATTGGCTTTGACCGGGAAGCGCGTTCTGTCGTGGATGCCGCACTTGTCCAATGGCAGAACCAACAGGCCGCGCGCAACTCAGTCGCCACCATGGCCGCCGCATATTTCGACCTCTATCGCGGCATCCTGGCAAAACCGCACGACAATGCACTGTGATCAGGGCGGGCTGCTAAGGCGTGCGATGAATGATCAGCGATCGTGATAGTCGAGGCCGTATCGACCGAAGCAATTCCCGTAGCGGTTCGGTTCTGCTCTTTGGGGAAAGGTACAAGTGGCTGACTTCCCGTAGCAGCCTTCTGCTCTTTGAGTAGCGACTGAGAACGCCATAATGCATGATCTGTCGGCACAGGCGCGCGGCATGGCCGATGCCAGCACTCTCTCAATAAGCAACTCCGGCGCAACGGCGCCGACGGCGCTGGCAGGCAGCTTCTGTTGGCATGCTCACAAGGCTTCGTAAATGGCCAGCGCCTCGCCCACGTCTTCATACATGGTGGCGACGCCCTGGTGCAGGACGATCGCCCGATTGCAGTATTTCTTGACCATGGTCGTGCTGTGCGAGGCAAGAAGCAGCGCGCGGTCCTGCCGCTGTTCAAAAAATTCCTCTTCGCATTTTTTCTGAAAGGCGCGGTCGCCCACCATGATGACCTCGTCGATCAGATAGCATTCGAACTCGATCGCCAGCGACAGCGCAAAGGCAAGCCGCGCGCGCATGCCCGAGGAATAGGTCTTGACCGGCATGCGCAGCTGCATGCCCAACTCGGTGAATTCCTCGATGAATTCGCGCATTTCGCGATAGGGCTTGTCATAGATGCGGGCGATGAAGCGCGCATTGTCGAAGCCCGTCAGACTGCCCTGGAACCCGCCGTTGAAGCCCAGCGGCCACGAACAGCTCATCTTGCGCACGATCTTGCCCGATGTCGGCATCTCGACCCCGCCGATCAGCCGGATCAGCGTCGACTTGCCCGCGCCGTTGCGGCCCAGCAGCCCGATCCGGTCACGCGGATTGATCGTGAAATCGACGCCGCGCAGAACCGTCTTGGTCATCGCACCGCTGCGGTAATGCTTGTGAAGGTCGCGGCAGTGAATCATGAGACTGCCAGCGTCCGGCGAACCCGGCGGCAAAGGACCAGGCCCACGAAAATGCAGGCAAAGCTGACCGTTAGTGCTTTGGGCACGTCGTAATAGGGTATCACCAGTTCACCGAACAAACCGGCACGCATCAGTTCCATGCCCGTCACTAGCGGCGACCACATCAGATATTCGCGCAGGTTTTCAGGCAGCCACGACGCCATGTTGAACACGCCGGAAAATGGAATGGCGAGATAGACGCTGACCGGCACCAGCTTTTCGACTGCGGTGGAAACCTCGGACAGGGGGGCAAGGACGAGGCAGACGGAGAGCACGAAGAGCACGTAAATGGCCCAACCCGCGATCAGCAGGGCGACATCGGCGGGAACCGGGAATTGGCCGAGGAACAGCAGCACCGTACCGCCGAACAGATAGGCCATCATCGCGCCGATAGCCTCAAGCGAGACGCGCACGAAGATGAAGTCGAGCACCTTGACCTGCCGGTGATAAAGCAAGGCACTGTTAGCAACGAAGATCTTGGCCGATTGCGCAAAGGAATGGCGCATGAAGGTCAGCGGGATATAACCGCTGACCACGAAAGGGATGACCCCGATGCCGTGGCTTTCGGGCCCTTTCATGAACGACCACGCCACGCCGACCAGTCCTGCAAACAGAAGCGGTTCGGCCATGATCCAGAGGAAGCCGATATTCTCGCGCCCGAAGCGGGTCACCAGTTCGCGAACCATCAGCGCCTTGATGACCTTGGCCTGGACGCGCAGGCCTTCAGCAAAGCGTGTCATCAGTCGTCCGGCGCGTGCTCGAGTATGCCGACGACCAGCATCCAGCCGACTAGATAGAGGCACAGACAGGCAAACAACACGGCCAGCACGCTCTTGACCCGATTGGGCAGAAGCGCATCGTCGGGCCGGTTCGGCTCCACCACGCGCTCAAGGTAATATTGCTGGCTGACCGCTTCGGCGCGGGCCTGTTCCAGCGAGGCTTGCGCCGTCGTCAGCATCTGGGTGGCGAATTCCTGTTCGACCAGCAGCGTTTCATAACCCGCCAGCTTGGACGCGATGCCCCCCGGCGTGCCCACGGCGCGGCCGGTCTGTTCGGCCACCTGCTGCGCCAGCGCCGCGACGCGCTTGCGCATGGCGGGTAGCGACGGGTGGTTGGGCGTCGCGGCCTGCACTTCGGCCAGCTTGGCACGCATGGCGGCTTCCTGGGTGACGAGATTGCTCGACACCGCCAGCACGGCCTGTCCCTGCTGTTCGGGGTTGAGCAAATCGGACCGGTTGCGGAATGCGGCCAGTTCCACGCGCGCATTGCGCACGCGCTGTTCGGCAAGCCGCACGCGCTCTTCGGCCTCGTCGATAGCCCGTGCATTCACGCGCTCGTTCAAGCGGTTTACCAATTGTTCGCTCAGGTCCAGCAGCCCGGCGTTCAGCGTCTGCGCATCTTCCGGTCGGTAGGCATTGACCTTCAGAACCGTCAGTCCCGTTTCGGCATCGGGAGCAGCAAAGACCATCTCGTTGTAATAACTGTAGAGGTCTTCGAAATTGCCTGCGCTTAATGGGCGAGGAAAGCGATTCAGCCAGTCAGCCTCTTCCGCCGAAAAGATCGCGCGCACGTCGACGGTTTTCGACACGTCCTGCAGCGCATCGCGCGAACGCAGATAGCCCAGGATCTCGCTGCTCTGCTCCTGTCCGCCGCCAAGGCCCGCACCCTGCATGAAGCTGCTGAACGAGCCCATCGAACTGTTACGCTTGTCCGGAGCCTTCACCACGAAACGCGATTCCGACACGTAGACGTCCGCCGCGATCAAGCCGTAATATAGCGAGGCGATCGCCGTGGGCGCGATCACGAACAGCGCGAACCAGCGCCATTTGCGCAGGCGTGCGCCCAGCTTGCCGAGCAGGCCGCCTTGCTTTTCGGTGCCGACCTCTACGGCCAGACGCTGAAGTTCCGTATCGTGATGCATCGGGAGTGTTCTTACAGCGCGCCTCTGAAGCGCAAGTTAATACGGTTAAACGGCCTTAATCATCATTCATGGCCGCTATGCAAAGGGTTTCGCGTTTCTTCCCCGGCTAGTTTGCCCGTCGAAAGCGTCGCCAAAGCCTGGCGTCGGCCAGCTTGCGACCGATCATCGTCACGGCGCGCCGCGCCCCCTTATCCCCGCGCAGGACGCTGCGCAACAGGTCGCCGAAATCGGGCCTGAGGCTGGATCGCTCGTCCAGCGAGGCATAGGCGTTCCAGAAATCCTCGCCCCCCAGCACGCGGGGCATCAGGAAAACGCCGTGATATCCGAAGCTGGCGTCCGGATCGCCCGCGCGCTCGGCGGCGAAGCGGTCGGCCAGTTCGCGGGGCGCGAAACGCATGTCCCGCGCTTCCAGAAAGGCGCGATTGGTGCGGCCTATGGCGATGTCTTCGGGGTGATGCGCGGTGAACTCGCTTGAGCGGCACAAGGCCATCAAGCGGCGGCTGCGCAGCGAAAAACCGCCATTTCCAACGTCATGACCGTCATCGAACTGCGGCCAGCTGGCACCGATATAATCGTAGTCGAGGAACTCGTCCCGCCAGCGGCCCGCATCGATGACATGGCCGTCCCATTGCACGACCAGGCAGAAATCGCTGGCCACATGGTCGGGCAGGCCATGCAGGATGAAGTCCGAATAGGCCGGCGAAGACAGCAGCGGTGCGATCTCGACGATCCGGATCGCGGGGTCGACAGGCGCCAGCCGCGCGGTAGAGGCGCTGTCGGTAAACAGCAGCACTTCGGCGAAATCAATCTGCGCCATGCAAAGTTCGAGCGCGCGGACGGTCGCGGCGAGGTTCACCGAACTCGCCGCACAAAGCGTCACCTGGCTGAGATCAAGGCGTGTCGTCATGTCAGAGCCGCACCACGAAGCGTTCCGAAAACGGGCTGAGCGACGGATGGTGAAACGGATCGATTCCGCCCCCGGTGCCCCAGTGCGCCTTCAGGGCGACCAGTTCGCGGGCCAGACGGGCCGCGCCGACGGGATCGCGGTCCAGCCCGCGCGACACCGATTCGTGATGGATGAGCGACGCGCGCGGCTCGTAGAACGATTGCCAGCCACGCGCATTCAGCCGCAGGCACAGGTCGACATCGTTGAAAGCTACCGCGAAATGAGCCGCATCCATGCCGCCGACCGCCAGCAGCTTTGACCGCTGTGCCACCAGACAGGCCGCCGTCACCGCCGACACGAATTGCGGCAGCGCATGGCGGCGGAAATAGCCTTCGTCCTCCGGGCGAAGCAGCCGGTGGGCATGCGCCGCGCCGCCGCCGATCCCGGTTACGACCCCGGCATGCTGGATCCGCCCGTCGGGATAGAGCAATTGCGCGCCCACCGCGCCGACTTCGGGCCGCAGCGCCTGCACCGCCATCGTCGTTAGCCAATCCGGATCGCGAATCTCGATATCGTTGTTGAGCAGGCAGACCAGATCACCCGTGGCTTCCTCGATCGCGCGATTGTTCATCGCGGCGAAGTTGAATGCGCCCGGATGGCGCATGACCCGCGCGAAATCCGGGTCCAGCGCGTTCAGATAGTCGAGCGTTTCCGGATCGTCGCTGTCATTGTCGATGACGATGATCTGCAGCGCGCCCGGATATTCCGTGCCCGCCAGCCCCGTCAGGCACATGCGAAGCAGATCCACGCGGTTGCGGGTCGGGACGATGACCGTGATGGAAGGCAAGTCCCGGAAGGCGGCGTGATCGATCGCCGCGGGTCGGACCGGGTCGGGACGAACGCGTCGGTGGTGCAGGATGCGCGGCACATGCTCCGGCTTTCCGCCCTGTGCGAGGGTGCGGTCCAGCACGCGGCAGGTCAGCGCCTTGGCCCAGCCTTCGCCCGGCAAATCCGCAAGATCGCCGTCCTCCACCTGCAGCAGCGCAGCGCCGGTCAGGTAATCGTGGTGATGGAACAGTTCCGCGTTCCAGCCCGGTTTGAAATGCGGCTTCTCGCGCTGGCCGGCCGTCCCGAGAAGATCGTCGTCGGCGTACAGGATACGCGTGGCATCATCGGCGTTTGCGGCGCTCTGGCGATAAAATGCCCCGGCGCCCCTTGCCAGCGCATCGCCCGCCAAAAGCGGCATGACCCACCCCGCGCCGATGTCGGTCGGCACCTCGGAACCCCGCCCGATGACACGATGCGCGATGGCTTCCCGGTGCAAGCTGGCGAGTGTCCGGTCCAGACCAGCCCCTTCCTCGATCAGCGCGAGGATAGCCGGCTCGCCAGCCTCGGGCACCGGATCGTCCTCACCCTGCAGCAGCCACAGCCGATAGGCCCTTGGCGAGGCGCCCAGCAGCGGCGCCATCTGCGAGCGCGAACGCACCCGTTTCCCCAACAGCCGCCACCACGCCGCCACCGCCCATGCACGCGGGTGGGCGCGCAGGGCATCGCCGTGCACGGCCAGACGCAGCAGCGTCCGCCGCACGGCGCCGGCAATGGAAACGGATCCCGTCATCGCGGCAGGCGTTAATGCGGCGGCGGCGGGACGCAAGCCCTGTCAGGAAAACCACCTGCCGGAAAATGTGCGGAATGAGCGGCGATCCATCACTTGCCACGCGAAAACATTGTCCTTAGGCACCCGATCCCGACATCACGGTGCACGCCCCTTCTAGCGGCACGGCACGCAGACGCACGGACGTAAGGCCAACATGACATTGCAGCGCAAGGGTATCGTATTGGCGGGCGGGTCGGGAACACGGCTCTATCCGCTGACCAAGGGCGTGTCGAAACAGCTGGTCCCGGTCTATGACAAGCCGATGATCTACTACCCGCTGGCGGTGCTGATGCTGGCGGGGATCCGCGAGATTCTGATCATCACCACGCCAGAGGATCAGGCGCAGTTCAAGCGCCTGCTGGGCGACGGGTCGGACTGGGGCGTCTCGCTTGATTATGCGGTGCAGCCCAGCCCCGACGGGCTGGCGCAGGCCTTCCATATCGGTGGCGATTTCGTGAAGGGCCATCCCAGCGCGCTCGTGCTGGGCGACAATATCTTCTACGGCCACGGCCTGCCCGAACAGCTTGCCGCCGCCGACGCGCGCACCGACGGGGCGAGCGTGTTCGCCTATTGGGTGGCCGATCCTTCGGCCTATGGCGTGGTCGGCTTCGACAAGCAGGGCAAGGCCACCAGCCTTGAGGAAAAGCCCCAGCAGCCGACGTCCAACTATGCGGTGACCGGCCTTTATTTCTATGACGAGACGGTGGTGGACCGCGCCCGCGACCTCAAGCCCTCGCCGCGCGGAGAGCTTGAGATCACCGATCTCAACCGGCTCTATCTCGACGACGGTTCCCTTTCGGTGGAGATCATGGGGCGCGGCTATGCGTGGCTCGATACCGGAACGCATGGATCGCTGCTGGACGCGGGCACCTATGTGCGCATTACCGAGGAGCGGCAGGGGCTGAAGATCTGCTGTCCCGAGGAAATCGCTTGGCGCAAGGGCTTCATCGGCGACGACCAGCTGCGCAGCATCGCCGCGCCGCTCAGGAAATCGGGCTATGGCGATTATCTGATGGGCCTGCTCGAACACGGACCGGACTGAAAGGCGCACGCATGAACATCGTCGAGACCCGCCTGCCCGGCGTATTGATCGTTGAGCCCAAGGTGTTCGGGGACGAGCGCGGCTTTTTCCTGGAAAGCTGGAACCGCGCGCGCTTTGCCGATGCGGGGCTGGATATCGATTTCGTGCAGGACAACCATTCGCGGTCGAACCGCGGCGTGCTGCGCGGCATGCATTTCCAGAACCCCGGTCCGCAAGGCAAGCTGGTGCGCGTGGTATCGGGCGCAGTCTATGACGTGGCGGTCGATCTGCGTCGTTCCAGCGCGACCTTCGGCCAGTGGTTCGGCGTGGAACTGAGCGCGGCCAACCACCGCATGCTGTGGGTGCCCGAAGGCTTCGCACATGGCTTCCTGACATTGGAGGACGGCACCGACTTCCTCTACAAGTGCCGCGGCGGATATGACCCCAAGGCGGAGCATTCGCTGGCATGGGACGATCCCGATGTCGGCATCGAATGGCCGCTGGAGGGGATCGAGCCGATCCTGTCGGGCAAGGACGCGCAGGGCACCCCGCTGGGTGAAGTGGAGACGTTCCCATGAAGGTCCTGATCACCGGCGCGAACGGACAGCTGGGCCGCGCGCTGGCAGCAACCGCGCCCGAGCAGCACGAGATTGCCGCGCTGAGACGCGCCGAACTCGACCTCGCGGATGCGAACAGCATCGCCTCGGCCATCGCGGAGCGCAAACCCGACGTGGTCATCAATGCCGGTGCCTATACCGCGGTCGACAAGGCCGAGAGCGAGACCGATCTTGCGCAGCGAATTAATGCCGACGCGGTGGGCCTGCTGCGGCGTAGCTGCGCCGACATCGGCGCGCGGCTTGTCCATGTCTCGACCGATTTCGTGTTCGATGGCCGCGCGTCCGCCGCCTACACAACCGACGACATGCGCAATCCGCTGTCCGCCTATGGCCGCACCAAGGCCGCAGGCGAGGACATGGCCGGCCCCGACGCGCTGATCGTGCGCACCGCCTGGGTCTATGCCGCGGGCGGCGCCAGCTTCGTCGCCACCATGCTGCGCCTGATGCGCGAGCGGGACGAGATCGGCGTCGTATCCGACCAGATCGGCGCGCCGACATGGGCGACTTCGCTGGCGCGCACGATCTGGGGCCTTGTCGCCAATGGGTCGAGCGGGATCCACCATTTCTCCGACGCCGGGGTCGCCAGCTGGTACGATTTCGCGGTCGCCATCGGCGAGGAAGCCGCCGCCATCGGGCTGATCGACCGGACCATCACGGTGAAGCCGATCACCACCGAAGATTACCCGACGCCTGCCGTGCGCCCCGCCTTCTCGCTGCTCGACAGCCGCGCGACGCGCGAGGCCGCTGGCGTCGATCCCGTTCACTGGCGCGAGAACCTGCGCCACATGCTTCAAGAGGTAAAACAGCTTGGCTGATCTGCTCGTCACCGGCGGGGCCGGATTCATCGGCGGCAATTTCGTGCATTACTGGCGCGAGCGGCATCCCGGCGACACGATCATCGTGCTCGACGCGCTGACCTATGCCGGCAACCGCGAGACGATCGAGGATGTCGACAATATCGAACTGGTCGTCGGCAATATCTGCGACACCGCGCTGGTCACCCGCCTGCTGGAAGAGCGCGGGATCGACACCATCGTGCATTTCGCGGCCGAGAGCCACGTCGACCGCTCGATCAGCGCGCCGGACGATTTCATCGAGACCAATGTCATCGGCACGCACAGCCTGCTCAAGGCCGCGCGCGATGTCTGGGTCGAAAAGGGATCGGGCCGTCCGCACCGCTTTCACCATGTCTCGACCGACGAGGTGTATGGCTCGCTCGGCCCCAACGATCCGGCCTTCAGCGAGACGACGCAATATCAGCCGAACTCGCCCTATTCGGCGTCTAAGGCGGGATCGGACCATCTGGTGCGCGCCTATCACCACACCTTCGGGCTTGAGGTGACGACCAGCAATTGCTCGAACAATTACGGGCCTTACCAGTACCCGGAGAAGCTGATCCCGCTGTTCCTGCTGAACGCGCTGTCGGGCAAGCCGCTGCCGATCTATGGCGACGGCATGAACGTGCGCGACTGGCTGCATGTCGAGGATCACTGCCGCGGGATCGAAGCGGTTCTCAAGAACGGCAAGCCCGGCGAGACCTATAACATCGGCGGCGGGCAGGAACTGCCCAATCTGACGGTGATCGAGGAGATCTGCCGCGGCGTCGATGCGATCTTCGCCTCCGATCCCTCGCTGGCACAGCGCTATCCCGACGCGCTCGCCGCCAAGGGCCAGCCGACCGAGACGCTGAAAACCTTCGTCACCGACCGCAAGGGCCACGACCGTCGCTACGCCATCGACGAGACCAAGGCGCGCGAGGAAATCGGCTACACGCCAAGCCGCGATTTCCCGACCGGCTTTGCCGAGACGATGCAATGGTATCTCGACAACGAGGCATGGTGGCGGCGGCTGCTCGCCAAATAGGCGGCGGTCAGCGCGCGGCGAAGTAGCGTTCGAGCGCCTCGCGCTGCGCGGCGTCCAGCCTGAGGCCAAGCTTGGTGCGGCGCCATAATATGTCGTCGGCAGTCATAGCCCATTCGCGGGCGCGCAGGTAATCCACCTCGCGCGCGGTCAGACCGTGGCCGAAATACTCGCCGCAATCGGCCAGCGCATGCGCATTGCCCAGAATGTCGCGCGCGCAGGTGCCATAGCTGCGGATCAGCCTGTCCGCCATTTCGGGCGAAAGGAACGGGTAGTCGCGCCGCAAGGCCGCGATCTGTTCGTCCGCCGTGCCGACCGGAAAATCGCCGCCCGGCAGCGGTGCGTCCGCCGTCCAGCCCGGTCCGGCCAGTTCGGGCAGGCGCGAGGACAGTTTCCCCACTGCATCCTCGGCCAGATGGCGAAAGCTGGTAATTTTGCCGCCGAACACCGACAGCAGCGGCGCACCTGCGAACCGCTCCGACAGATCGAGCGAATAGCCGCGCGTCGCCGCCTCCGGCCTGCCCGATCCATCGTCGATCAGCGGGCGCACTCCTGCATAGGACCACACCACATCGGCGGGCGCGACGGGGCGCGCGAAGAACCGGCTGGCCCCTTCGCACAGATAGGCGATTTCCGCAGCGCTCGCTTCGACCTTTACGAGGCTGCCCCGGTGGTCCGCGTCGGTGGTGCCGATCAGGGTGAAATCATGCTCGTATGGAATGGCGAAGAAGATGCGTCCATCGGGAAGCTGGAAAAAATAGGCGAATGCATGGTCGAACAGTTTGGGCACCACGATATGCGATCCACGCACCAGTCGCATCTTGCGATGCGTCGGCAGATGGCCGATGCGCAGCAATTCCAGCACCGCCGGTCCCGCCGCATTGACGACGGCGCGGGCGCGGAAAATCTCGTCCCCCGCCTCGATGCGCCAGATATCTCCCTCGCGCGCCAGCCCCGTCACGCGGCAGCGCGTGCGCACTTCGGCGCCCCGGTCCACCGCATCGCGCGCGTTCAGCACCACCATGCGCGCATCGTCGACCCAGCAATCGGAATAGACGAAACCCTTCGCGAACTCGTCCTTCAGCGGCGCGCCCGCGGGATGGCGCGTCAGGTCGATGCTCTGCGTCGCGGGCAAGGTCTTTCGCCCGCCGATATGGTCATACAGGAACAGCCCCAGACGCAGCAGCCACCGCGGCCGCAGCCCGCGCACATGGGGCAGCACGAAGCGCATGGGCCACACGATATGCGGCGCGATGGCCAGGATGCGCTCACGCTCGATCAGGCTTTCGCGCACGAGGCCGAATTCGCGGTGCTCCAGATAGCGCAGCCCGCCATGGATCAGCTTGCTGGAGGCCGAGGACGTGCCGCTGGCCAGATCGCCTGCCTCCAGCAGCAACACACTGGCCCCGCGCCCCGCCGCATCGCGCGCGATCCCGCAGCCGTTGATACCGCCGCCAATGACGGCAAGGTCGTAAGGCCCGGAAGGATCGACGCCGCGCGCCATCAGGGAAGCGGTTCCCCGCGCGCGGCGACGAGCACGGCATACCAGTCCTGCCGCGTCCAGCGCATCTCCAGCGCCTGCATGGCCTCGGCAATCCTTTCCGGCGATTGCGATCCTATGATCGGCACGATCCCCGCCGGATGCGCCATCAGCCAGCCGAACGCCGCGACCGACCGGCCGACGCCCTGCGCCTGTCCGATCCGGTCCAGCTCAGCCGCGACCGCGGCATCGCGCGCATTGCCGGGCGACAACAGCCGCCCTCCCCCAAGCGGCGACCATGCGAAGGGCGTCATTCCCAGACGCATCGCCTGATCAAGCTCACCGTTTTCGAAGCAGTCTATCCTCAGCGGACTGATCTCGGGCTGGGTGGAGACGATGGGCAGGTCCATGAAATGCGCCAAAGCCTCGATCTGCGGCTGGGTGAAGTTCGACACGCCAATGGTGCGGATCTTGCCCGCCGCCACCGCATCTTCAAGCGTGCGGGCCAGTTCCTGCGGATGAGTCAGAATATCGGGCCGGTGGATCTGGTGCAGGTCGATCATGTCCACCCGCATCCGCCGCAGCGAGGCGTCGATCGCGGACGACAGATAGCCGCGCGACTGGTCGTAGGGCAGCGGCGGCATGATGCCCCCCTTGCTGGCCAGCACCATGCGCGGCCGCAGCGCCGGTTCCGCCGCCAGCACCTCGCCCAGCAGCGCCTCGGCATCGCCGAACCCGCCATTGCCGTCGAAGCCGTAGATATCCGCCGTGTCGAGCAGGGTGATACCCGCATCCAGCGCGGCATGAACCAGCCTCGACGCTTCGGACACGCTGCGCCCGTTTTCGGCAAGGCGCCACATGCCCCACGCCAGCGGAGAGATGACGATGTCGCTCTGGCCAAGGCGGCGCGAGGCTGGCGGGGCGGGCAGAAGGCTCAAAACAATATCCCTGTGGCGCGCGTGTCGGAGGACGAGCCGCTTGCTTGCGCCCGGCTGGCTTGGCGGCTAAAAATTATGGAAGTGCAACAGATAAGGCAAGCTGCCCCAACAGGCGGCGGCCATCGGCAGGGGACGGGAATGACGGGCACGGACAAGATGATCCTCGTGCTCGACGAAGGCACCACCTCGACGCGGGCGATCCTCTATGATGCGGCGGGCCAGGTTCTTGGCACCGCGCAGCAGGCTTTGACCCAGCATTACCCCGCCCCCGGCGTAGTCGAGCATGACGCGCAGGAGATCTGGGACGCGACCCTTGCCTGCGCGCGGGCGATGATCGACAAGGCGGGCGGTGCGGACCGGATCGCCGCCATCGGCATCACCAACCAGCGCGAAACGGTGGCGGCGTGGGACCGCCGGACCGGACAGCCGATCTGCCGCGCCATCGTCTGGCAGGACCGCCGGACCGAAGCGCAATGCCGCCAATTGCGCGAACAAGGGCACGAGGACCGCGTCCAGCGCGAAACGGGCCTGCTGCTCGACCCGTATTTCTCGGCCACCAAGATGCGCTGGATTATGGACCATGTGCCGCAGGCGCGCGAGCTGGGCGACCGGCTGGCGATGGGCACGATCGAAAGCTGGCTGGTGTGGAAGCTGACCGGCGGGCTGCATGTCAGCGATGCGACCAACGCGAGCCGCACCCTGCTACTGCCGCTGGAGGGCCGCGACTGGGACGGCGGGCTGTGCGATCTGTTCGACGTGCCCCGCTCGGCGCTGGGGGACATCGTGCCCTGCACCGGTTCCATCGCTGCCACCGATTCGGCGCTGTTCGGGCGGGCCATTCCGATCACCGGGCTGGCGGGCGACCAGCAATCGGCGAGCATCGGACAGGCCTGCTTCGCGCGCGGCGAGTGCAAGGCGACGATGGGCACAGGCGCGTTCATCCTTGCCAATGCGGGCAGCGAGCCGCCGCGTTCCGGCCACCGCCTGCTGGGCACGGTGCTGTGGGACACGGGCGATGAGCGTATATATGCGCTGGAGGGATCGGTGTTCGCCGCGGGCAGCATCTTCCAGTGGCTGCGCGACGGGCTGGCCCTGCTGTCGCAATCGGCGGAGAGCGAGGCTTTGGCCCGGTCGGTCAAGGACAGCGGCGGGGTGGTCTTCGTGCCCGGTCTTGCCGGACTTGGCGCGCCCTATTGGGATGCGGAGGCGACCGCCTCGCTTTCGGGCATGAGCTTTGCCACGACGCGGGCGCATGTGGTGCGCGCGGCGCTGGAATCGATTGCGCATGTGCTGTGCGACCTGAAGACCGCCTTTGCCGCCGACGGCGCGGCATGGTCCAGCCTGCGCATCGACGGCGGGATGAGCGCGAACGACTGGCTGGCGCAGGACCTGGCCGACATGCTGGCGATTCCGTGCGAACGCCCCGCCGATATCGAGACGACCGCGCGCGGGGCGGCCATGCTAGCGGCGTTCGGCGCGGGGCTTTACACCTCGCTGGAGGACACGAAAGCCATGGCCAGCCCGGCGACCGCGTTCCGCCCGCGCATGGATAGCGGTGAGCGCGAGACGCGGCTGCGGCGCTGGCATGCGGCGCTTCCGGCACAGGTCTCGCGCGGTTGATCGACGCGCCGCGCCATTGCGCAAAAGGCTAGGTCGAGCCGCCGCGCGAATATGGCATGCATTCCATTCTGGGAGATGAATGCATGAACGAGAACTGGGACTATATCGTCGTCGGCGCGGGATCGAGCGGCTGTGTCGTTGCCGAGAAGCTGAGCGCCGATCCGCGCAATCGCGTGCTGGTGCTGGAAGCGGGCGGCGAGAGCGGTTTCTGGAACCGCGTGCCCAAAGGCGTGGCGAAGCTGGTCACTAATCCCGACCGAATCTGGGCCTATCCCGTCGCGCAGCCGCGTGAGGAAAACGGCCCCGCGAACGAAGTCTGGATCCGCGGCAAGGGCGTGGGCGGGTCAAGCTCGGTCAATGGCATGATCTGGAGCCGGGGCGAGCGCGAGGATTACGACGCGTGGGAACGCGATCATGGCGCGGCCGGCTGGAACGGCGACAGTATGACCGAGGCATTCCTGCGGCTTGAGGATCATCCCTATGGCCCCTCGCCGATGCTGGGTTCGGGCGGGCCGGTACACGTCGAGCCCGAGATCTACACCTATCCGCTAGCGGACGAGATGATCGCCGCGGGTGAGGCGCTGCAACTGAAACGCGTGCGCGAACTCAACGAACAGCCGGGGCCGCGCGTCGGATATTACAGCCACAACATCCGGCGCGGCAAACGCGAGAGTGCGGCGCGCACCTTCCTCGATCCGGCGCGCAGGCGTCCGAACGTGCGCGTGGTGACCGGCGCGCGGGCCGAGCGCATCACTTTCGACGGCAAGCGGGCCACCGGCATCGACGTGCTGGTGGATGGAGAAATGACGCATTTCGCCTGCTCGGGCGAGATCGTCGTGTCGGCGGGCGCGATCGAAAGCCCGCTGCTGCTCCAGCGGTCGGGCATCGGCGATGCGGCATGGCTGCGCGGCAAGGGCGTCGATCCGCTGATCGACAATGCCCATGTCGGCGCACATCTGAACGAGCATCTGTCGCTGTCGATGCCCTATCGGCTGAAGTCGGGCAAAGGCACCAATCGCCAGTTCTATGGCGCGGGCGCGGCGCTGGCAATGGCGCGCTACATGCTGACCGGCGGCGGGATCATGGCGACCGGCCCGTTCGAAGTGGGCGCGTTCCTCAATGTCGCGCATCCCGACGGGCGGGTCGATGCGCAGTTCTATCTGGGCGCCTATACCTTCGAGGTGGGGGACGAGAACAATCCGGTCCCTCTGGACAAGATCGACCGGCAGCCGGGCATCACCATCTATGCCTCGCTGCTGCGGCTGAGCAGCGAAGGCAGTATCAGGATCGGCGGAGCGGGCGTGTCGGATGCGCCCGACATCCAGCCCAATTTCCTCTCGACCGAGCATGACCGGGCGAGCGCGGTGGCGCTGGTGCGGCGGATGCGTGCCTTCATGGACGCGCCGCCGCTGGGCGCGCGGGTGGGCGAGGAATTGCTGCCGGGACGCGATGTCGAGGGGGACGAGGCGATACTGGCGTTCTTCCGGCGCTATTCGACCTGCGGGCTGCATGGCATCGGCACCTGCCGGATGGGCAGTGGCGACGACAGCGTGGTGGACGCACAGCTCCGGGTACGCGGCGTGACGGGGGTGCGCGTGGCGGATTGCTCGATCATGCCCGGACAGGTCACCGGCAACACCAATGCGCCCGCCATGGCCATCGGGCTGCGCTGCGCCGACATGATGCGACAGGCGCCCGCCTAGCGCCTGCGCCCTTCAGCCATCCCAGCGCAGCACCAGCCGGTCGATATGCGCGTTGATCCCGCCTGCCTGCCGCAGTTCGGAGGCATTGGCGACGGTGAAATCGGGAATGCGCCGCAGCCATTCCTGCAGCGTAATCGCCACTTCGCTGCGCGCCAGTTCCTGCCCCGGACAGCGATGCGGCCCCTGCCCGAACGCCGAATGACGCGGCCGCGCGCGGTCGATGTCGACGCTCATGGGATCCTCGTTCTCGCGCTCGTCGACGCCGTGCACCACCGTCGGGCAGGCGACCAGATCGCCCGCGCGCAGATGGATGCCGTGATACTCCATGTCCTGCCGCACGATCCGCGCGATGGTGACCGAGCCATAGCGGCGGAACAGTTCGGCCACCGCGCGCGGGGCCAAATCCGGATCGGCGATCAGGCGGCGGCGCATCTCTTCATCGCCCGCCAGATGCAGCATGGCAAAGCCGAGGAAATTGACGACCGTGTCCATCCCCGCGACCAGCACCTGCAGCGTCAGTACCAGCGCTTCCTCTGCCGTCATGCTGCGCCCTTCGAACGGGCGGCCGACCATGCGGCTGATCATGTCCTCGCCGGGGTTTTCCATACGCCGCGTGACGACCGGCAGCAGATAGGCCGCCATCTCGTCGCGCGCCTCGGCCATGGTCATTTCCGAACCGGGATTGGTCATCATGTCGGTGAGGTATTTGAGCCGCGGCGCATCGCCGGCCGGTAGGTCGACAAGGTCCATGAAGATGCGGATCGGCAGGATCGCGCTGTAATGCTCGATAAACTCGACCTCGCCGTCGTCCACGAAACCGTCGATCAGCTCGCCCGCCAGCTTGCGGATGCCGGGTTCGAGGTCGCGCACGAATTTCAGCGACAGGTTCTCGTTCAGCTGCTTGCGATACCAGCGGTGTTCGGGCGGATCGATGGTGGTGGGGATCAGCCCCGAATGCTCTTCCCCCGCAGAGCGCGGCAGGATGATCACGCGCGAGGAGAAGCGTTCGTGGTCCGCCAATATCTCGGCCACCAGCTCGCCGCGCAGGGCGATCCAGTGCCCCTCGTTCCGGTCGGTCCAGACGATGTCGGGGCTCGCATCCTGCAGCCGCTTCCACGCGTCGTGAAAGCCCTGCTCCATGCCGGGCAGGGCATAGATGTCGGCATCGACCAGCCGGTCCGCGGCAAGCCCGTCGGGGCGCTCCAGCACCGTCATCGCGCTGCCTCCGTCACGGCCTGCGTTTGCAGCCAGCGGCGCGTCGCCTGCGCCACGGCCTTTGCGCGCTCGCCCAGATCGGGAAACGCCTCACGCAGCGCGCGCGAGCGCAATTCGATGCTGAGCGGGATATCGCCGGGCAGCGCCGCATAAAGCTCGCGCAGCGGCAGCGCCCCCTCCCCGCATTGCTCGCGCAGGTCGAGCGCATCGGTCAGGATCGCGTCCATGTCGTCCAGCGCAGGCCGCGCGGCGGGCGCATCGCAGAATTGCGCATAGGGCAGCAGATGCGGATCGGCCGAGCGGATCAGGTCGAGCGGCGTGCCCGACCGGTCGACATGGATCGGATCGACCAGCAGAGCCGCCAGCGGATGATCGACCGCGCCGATCACGTCCATCGCCGCCGCGCCGTCCCGCACTTCGGTGAAGATCCCGAATTCCAGCGCTACCCGCATGCCCGACCCTTCGGCATATTCGCACAAGGCGCGCAATTGCGCCGCCGTCTCGCCCGCATCGGGCAGCGAGGACACGCACAAGGCATTGGCCGCGCCCAGCTCGGCCCCCACGTCCAGCACGATGCGCTGATCGTCGAGCGTGCGGTCGGGCCGCAGCCAGATCACCTCGACATCCAGCACCGGCAGCTTGGTCGCGGCCAGGATCGCGCGGGCTTCGCGCGTGTCGGCGGCGGACCATTCGCCCGGTTCGACCCACAGCCCCACCATGTCGAAGCCGCCCTCCTCGGCGGCCCAGATCACTTCGGACGCGGGAATATCGGGCATCACTCCCGATGCCAGCGAGATCCGGTTCATCTCACGCGCCCCGCGGCTGCTTCTGCTTGTGAATATTGCGGAAACTGCGCTTCGAGAACAGCCAGCGCCCGTCCACCTTCACGCATTCATCCTCATACGCGCCGCGGTCGCGCACCGTGTCGCCGTCCTGGTCATAGACCTCGGCGGTCCAGCAGCGGACCTTGGCGCGGTCGCCCTCCACCTCGATCGCGCCGGGCCAGGCCTGGAACATGATTCCGGGATATTGCGCCATTGCGGACACCCACAGATTGACGATATTCTCGCGTCCGGTCTGGGGCGGAAACTCAGGATAATCGGGCATTTCCCAACGCGCATCCTCGGCCCAGCAGGCGACCCAATCTTCGGCGTCGCGGCGCGTGACCGCATCGGCATAGGCCTCGATCAGTTCGCGTATGGCAAGGCGGTCCTCGGCAGGTCCGGTATAGCCCATTCTCTCTCTCCCTTATGGTTTGAAGAGGCAGACTAGATCAACGCCGCAACGCTGAAACCTGTGGCATTATGCAGGGTCGGGTAACGCAAATGCGGATCAGCATCCCGGCCGGGAACCTTCCGGCCTGTCAGTAGTTCCGCGTGATTAATCTGGCTGGAGGGACGGTTTTCAGACAATGGCTATTCATGCGGTGACAACCCAAAACCGTGCATCTGCGGCACCGGCATCTTGCCATCGGGAGCGGCGTTCGTAACAAGACGTCAACCGTAGGAAACCAAACTTGAACACCAAAACCGCGCGCGGCACCGCCCGCAATCGTCTGCTTTTGCTTTACGTTCTGCTGGCAGTGCTCGTCGCCCTGCCGTTTCTGGCCGACCTCGTGTTCGCGCTGGGGACTGCGTCATGGGTGATCTACCTGCTGCCCGTGGCGCTGGCCTATCTGACGCCGCATCCGAAACTGCCGCCCGTCATCGCGGCGGTGGCGACGCTGCTGACGATCGCCGGTTTCACGCTGGCCCCCGCCGGTATCGATCCGGCGCTGGCGATGATGAACCGCGCGCTGGGAACAGCCGTCGTGTGGACGGTGGCGATCATCGGCTATTTCTTCATCCAGAACCGGCAGGTCGTGCGGCGCGAACAATGGCTGCAGACGGGACAGGTCGGGCTTGCGCAGGCCATGGGCGGCGAACAGCCGCTCGACCGGCTGGGGGCCAGCGCGCTCGATTTCCTCGTCGACTATCTCGACGCGCAGGCGGGCGCGATCTTCATCCGCAATGGCGAGGGATTCCGCCGTCATGCGAGCTATGGCGTCCCCGCGGACGGGCGCGTTCCGGAAAGCTTCGGCGACGGCGATGGGCTGCTGGCGCAGGCGGCGAAGGAAGGCCGCAGCTTCGTCATCGACGATGTGCCCGACGGCTATCTCTATTACGGGTCGGGCCTCGGCAGCGCGAAACCCGCGCAGATTGTCATTGCGCCCACCTGTGTTGACGGCGACGTCAATGCGGTGATCGAACTCGGCTTCCGCGAAGCATCGCCCGACGCGCTCGCCATGCTGGACCGCGCCGGTGAGCAGATGGGTGTCACGATCCGGTCGGCCAAGTATCGCGCGCGGCTGCGCGAACTGCTGGAGGAAACGCAGCAGCAGGCCGAGGAACTGCAGGCGCAGAGCGAGGAGTTGCGCGCCAGCAATGACGAGCTGGAACAGCAGAGCCGCGAATTGCAGGCCTCCGCCGAACAGCTCGAGGAACAGCAGGTCGAGCTGGAACAGACCAACGCCCAGCTTGAGGAACAGACCCGCCAGCTTGAAATGCAGCGCGACGAGCTGGCGCGCGCGACCAATTCTCTGAAGAGCCAGGCGGGCGAGCTGGAACAGGCAAGCCGCTACAAGTCAGAATTCCTCGCCAATATGAGCCACGAATTGCGCACGCCGCTCAATTCGCTGCTGATCATGGCGCGGCTGCTGGCCGAGAACCGCGACGGCAATCTTTCCGCCACGCAGGTCAAGCATGCCGAGACGATCGAGACGTCGGGCAACGATCTGCTGGCGCTGATCAACGACATCCTCGACATTTCGAAGATCGAAGCGGGCAAACTGGAATTGCAGCCGCGCCGCTTCCGCGTCGGGCCGACGCTCGAAAAGTTGCGCTCGCAGTTCAACGCTTCCGCCGCCGACAAGGGGCTGACGCTCGAGGTGTCCACCGGGTCCGATACGCCCGAGGAGATCGAGACCGATCCCCAGCGGCTGGAGCAGGTGCTCAAGAACTTCCTGTCGAACGCGATCAAGTTCACCGACAACGGCAAGGTCACCATCGAGCTTTCGGGACGCGATAACGGGCGTCTGTCCTTTACCGTGCGCGACACGGGCGTGGGGATTCCCGCCGACAAGCAGAAGGCGATTTTCGAACCCTTCCGGCAGGCCGACGGCACCGTCAGCCGCAAATATGGCGGCACCGGCCTCGGCCTCTCGATTTCGCGCGAACTGGCGCATCTGCTGGGCGGCGAGGTGTCGGTCAGCAGCCAGCCCGGCGAGGGCAGCGCCTTCACGCTGGTCCTGCCGGCCGAATACCAGCCCGCGTCCGTCGCGCCCCGCCCTGCCCCTGCAGCGACCGGCTCGCAGCCGTCGAACCCTCTGCCCGCCCGCCGCCGCAGCGCGGTGCCGGTCGCCGACGACCGCGAGCAATTGTCGGGCGATGCGCGCGTGATCCTGATCGTGGAGGACGATCCGGTCTTTGCCAGCATCCTGTCCGACATCGCGCACGAACAGGGTTTCCAGTGCCTCGTCGCGGGCACGGCGGACGAAGGCGCGCTGATGGCTCGTCAGTATCTGCCGCACGCGGTCATCCTCGACATGAACCTGCCCGACCATACCGGCCTGTCGGTGCTCGACCGGATCAAGCGCGACGTGCGCACGCGCCATATCCCCGTTCATGTCGTGTCGGTCGACGACGACAGCCAGGCGGCGCTGTCCAGCGGGGCTATCGGCTATTTGTTCAAGCCGGTGAAGCGCGAGCAACTGGTCGACATGCTCGAAGGGTTGGAAGCGCGCATGGCGCAGCGCATGCGCCGCGTGCTGGTGGTGGAGGACGACCAGCGGCAGGCCGAAAGCGTCAAACTGCTGCTGGCCAGCCGCGACGTCGAGACGGTGGAGGCCCATTCCGCCGCCGACTGCATCGAACGCCTTGGCAGCGAGACCTTCGACTGCATGGTGCTCGACCTCAACCTGCCGGACGCCTCGGGCCTCGACCTCCTGGAAAAACTGAGCGCGGACGAGAATCTCGGCTTCCCGCCCGTGATCGTCTACACCGGCCGCGACCTCAGCGCGGACGAGGAATTGCGCCTGCGCAAATATTCCAAGTCGATCATCGTCAAGGGCGCCAAGTCCCCCGAACGCCTGCTGGACGAGGTGACCTTGTTCCTCCACCAGATCGTGTCCGACCTGCCCGAACCGCAGCAGGCGCTGATCGCCAAGTCGCTGACCCGCGATGCCGCGCTGGAAGGCCGCCGCGTGCTGCTGGTCGAGGATGATATCCGCAACGTCTATGCCGTCACCAGCATCTTCGAACCGCACGGCGTCGAAGTGGAAATCGCGCGCAACGGGCGCGAGGCGCTGACCGCGCTGCAGAATGCCGCCGACGGAGGCGAGCCGGTTGATCTGGTGCTCATGGACGTGATGATGCCCGAGATGGACGGCCTCACCGCCACGCGTGAGATGCGAAAGGCCGACTGGGGCCGCAACCTCCCCGTCATCATGCTGACCGCCAAGGCCATGGCGCAGGACCAGCAGGAATGTATCGAGGCGGGAGCGAACGATTATCTGGCCAAGCCGCTCGACGTCGACAAGCTGCTGTCGCTGGTGCGTGTCTGGATGCCGCGATGAACGATACGCTGGCACCGCATGAGGAGATCGAGGCCGAGCTGCTGCTGGAAGCGATATTCCGGCAGTATCACTATGATTTCCGGGGATATTCGCGCGGTTCGCTGCATCGCCGACTGATCCGCGCGATGCAGCGTTTCGATTGCGAAAGCCTGTCGCAGTTACAGCACATGCTGCTGCGCGATCCGGCGGTGTTCGGCGAACTGATGGGCTTTCTGACCATCCAGGTCAGCGAGATGTTCCGCGACCCCGCCTATTTCCGTGCGCTGCGCGAAAAGGTGATCCCGCATCTGCGCACCTTCCCTTCGCTGAAGGTCTGGATCGCGGGCTGCGCCAATGGCGAGGAATTCTATTCGCTGGCCATCCTGTTCCGCGAGGAAGGGCTGGAGGACCGCACCATCTTCTATTGCACCGACATCAGCCCCGCCGCGCTGCAAAAGGCCGAAGCGGGTATTTTCGATCTCGACCGCATCCAGCTTTATACCGAGAACCATCGCCTTTCGGGCGGGCACTCGTCACTGTCGGATTACTATACCGCTGCCTATGGCGCGGCGGTCTTCGACAAGAGCCTGCGCCGCCGCGCGGTATTCGCGCAGCACAACCTCGCCAGTGATCACGTCTTTACCGAGGCGCAGCTGGTGTCGAGCCGCAACGTGCTGATCTATTTCGACCGCGAATTGCAGGACCGCTCGCTGGGGCTGTTCGGCGAATCGCTGGTGCGCGGCGGATTCCTGGGGCTGGGATCACGCGAAACCCTGCGCTTCTCGCATCACGGCGACGGCTTCGACGATTTTGACGCCGAGCAGAAGATCTATCGCCGCAATGCCCTTGCGCTGGAAAGGACGGCCAATGCTGCCTGAACGCGTGCCGGTCCTTGCGGTCGACGACATCCCGGAAAACCTCGCCGCTCTGGAAGCGCTGCTGGACGGCGACAGCATCGAACTGGTGCAGGCACGGTCCGGCTCCGAAGCGTTGGAACTGCTGCTCAAGCGCGACTTCGCCGTGGCCCTGCTCGACGTGCAGATGCCGGGAATGGACGGTTTCGAACTGGCCGAACTGATGCGCGGGACCGAGCGGACGCGGCGCATTCCGATCATTTTCCTCACCGCCGTCGCCACCGACGAACGGCGCAAGTTCCAGGGCTATGAAGCGGGCGCGGTCGATTACCTGCTCAAGCCCGTCGATCCGCAGATCGTGCGGGGCAAGACTGACGTTTTCGTTCAATTGTTCCGCCAGCGGATCGAGCTTGCCCGCCAGCGAGACGAAATGGCAGGTATTCTGAACCGGCTGACCGCGCATCGCGACAATTCGCCGCTTGCCATCGTGGAACTGGACGGGGACCAGCGGATACTGGGCTGGTCATGCGGGGCGGAAAAGCTCTTCGGCTGGCGCGCGCATGAGGTCACCGGTTACACGCCGCAGGAATTCGACTGGATCGCGGCCGAGGATGCCGATAGCTTCACTGCCCTTGTTGACGACATGGTGGCGGGCAACCGGCTGAGCGAGATGGTCCCGCTGCGCATGCGGACGACTACGGGCGCGATGCTGGACTGCGAATGCTATTGCTCGGCGCTGCCCTGCAAGGCGGGCGGCCCTGCCTCCATCGATATCCAGATCCTTGACGTCAGCGTACGCAAACGTGCCGAGGAAACGCAGCGCCTTTTGATCGGCGAGCTCAACCACCGGGTGAAGAACACGCTCGCCTCGGTGCAGGCCATCGCCAGCCAGACCCTGCGCCGGTCGGGCGGACCGTCAGATTTCGTGCCGACCTTCACCGGCCGCATACAGGCACTGTCCAATGCGCATTCGATCCTCAGCAGCTGCACATGGCAAGGCGCGCAGTTGCGCGAAGTGATCGAGGGGCAATTGCGCATCGGCGCCGTCGGCGCGGACCGGCTCGGCATGGAGGGACCCGATCTCGACCTGCCGCCCGAAACTGCGCTGCACCTGGCGCTGGTGCTGCACGAACTTGTCACCAATGCGAACAAATATGGCGCCCTTTCGGTGCCCGAGGGCCGTGCGGACATACGCTGGTCCCTGTCTGGCGGGTTCCTGAACATGGAATGGATCGAAAGCGGCGGTCCGGCCGTCGCCGTACCCGACAAGCGCGGCTTCGGTTCGGTATTGATCGAGAACAGCATGTCGGCCGAAGGCGGCATCGCGCATTCGATCTATGCCCCGGACGGCCTGCGCTGGACACTGAACATGCCTTTTAACGGCAAGCCGCGCGTGAACGAGGCGCTGCGCAAGGCCGAGACCATGGTGCAGGGCCCGTCCCCTGCCCCGGCATCGCCGCTTACCGGGAAGCGCTTCCTCGTGATCGAGGATGAACCCCTGGTGATGTTCGAGCTGATCGACCTGCTGGAGGGTGCCGGCGCGTCCATCGCGGGACAAGCATCCTCGCATTCCACCGCGCTGGAACTGGCCGAAGCGGCAGAGATTGACGCGGCATTGCTCGACGGAAACCTGCAGGGCGAAACGGTTGATGATATCGCCGCCGCTCTTGCCGCGCGGGGCATCCCGTTCCTGTTCGTCAGCGGCTATGGGCGCGACCATCTGCCAGAGGGCTTTGCGCAGGCGCCCGTCGTGGCCAAACCTTTCACGGCAAGCGCGTTGCTGGACGGTGCGGCCATGCTGTTTGGCGTGACCGCGGCCCGCGCCTAGGCCGGTTTCCGGCCGATCCAGCAGACGTTGACGGCCGGTTCATCGCGCCATGAAGCGCAGATGGGGCGACCGGTGCAAGCCGGATTGGGCGGATTGGCGGATTGGCGGATTGGCGGAATGTACCGTGTTTCCACCAGGGAACCGGCAGGATATAGCTGACTTGAGGGATCATCCGGACAGGATCGAACAGGAAGAGGCCCATGAACCGAGCAATCCATTTTCTTCCAGCCTTGCTTGCCTGTGCTTCGCTGGCGGCGTGCATGACCGATGGAAATGAAACGAATCTCATGACGCAAGCAAGCGAGATCATGACGCTCAGCGGCCAGCTTTCCTATCGCGAACGGATCGCCCTGCTTCCCGGCAGCACCGCGACCGTCAGCCTTGAGGATGTTTCGCGCGCCGATGCGCCATCGACCATGATCGCCAGCGAAACGATCGAACTGGGCAATCGGCAGGTGCCGGTCCCGTTTCAACTGGTGGTGGATGATGGGCAGCTGTATGAACGCAGTCGCTATTCGCTGCGCGCGACAATCAGCGGCCCCGACGGCGCACTGGCGTGGACGACCGACACCGCCATGCCGGTGGAGAAAGGATCGGGCGACCGCGATTTCGGTATGATCACGCTGGTCTCCGCACGCGGGTCGGCTGGCAGCAAGGCGACGGGCGAAACCGCCTATGTCTGCGGCGATGCGCGCATTCGCGTCGCAGCCTCTGCCGAAAGCACGGCGGTCACTTTCGACGGGCGCCAGATGACGCTGCCCCGCGTACCCAGCGCGTCGGGCGAGAAATACGAAAGCGGCACCGCCGGATCGCCCGAATACGCGATGTTGTGGCTGCGCGGCGACAGGGCGCAATTCCAATGGGGAAGCCGCCGCTTCCCGGAGTGTGAACGTCAGGCGTTATAGGAAGCGGTCCGGCCCACCCCCTCAGCGTTCGGGCCGGACCCAACCGATACCCCGGCGCAGCAGATCGTAATAGACCGGCAGTTCCCACGCGCAGCGATCCACCGTCGGCCACCATTCGGCCATCGGTTGCAAATCGTAATGCCCGCGGCAATGGCCCAGCGTGTTGTACAGCACCGCGCCCTTGCCGCGCTGGCGGATATACATCACCGGGTGCACGCCGGGCGCATCGGCGGCTTCGGCAAAGCCGGTGCCTTCCTCGGTGCATTCGGTTTCCAGCAGCACGTGCAGATCGCCGTGGGTTTCCAGGTGATAGAGCTCATCCGTCGTCTCGAACGGCTCCACCCCGGCGGTCAGCTCGTGATCGGGATCGGCCACGGTTACCGTATAGGGCGCGATCGGCGGGTGCGTGATGAACTGGCTGCCCAGCACGTCCATGAACAGCGGCGCCTCACGCGGGGCGTGGAACAGCCCGTCGTCCATCAGCTTCAGGATCGAGTTCGTGCCGTGGAGCGCATACCAGCGCCCGCCCGCCTCGACCCAGTCGCGCAGCGCTTCCTGCGCCTTTTCGCTGGGCACCACATTGCAGGTATAGCTGATCAGCATGTCGGCGGCGGCGATCGCCTCGACATTCTCGTAATCCTCGAACACGCGGGTGCGGATGCGGGGATCCTCGGCCAGCAGCTTCAGCAGTTCCAGTCGCGCGAAGTCGATGTCGTGCCACACCCCGCCCGCGATCAGGACGCAGTCGATACGCTGGGGATGGTTTTCGGCAGTCGCGCTGGCCAGTGGATCGGGCCCGTGGTCGATACGCTCCATCAGGCCTGCGCCCCATCCTTCCCAAAGCCGCCCAGTTCGCCGTTCATATATTTCATCAAGGTGTCCTGGAACTGGCGAATGCGGATTTCCTGGTAATTGCCCAGCTGGATCTCGCCCGTCTTCGACGCGTGCAACCCTTCCTGCACATAGGGCAGATTGTCCATGTCCTGCTCGAACACTTCGCCAAGACCGCCCAGCTCGGGCGCTTCGGTCCATTTCTGGTCGAGCGTCAGGAACTTGCGCGGCGCTGCGGCGGGCTTGGGCTCGCCCTTCTTGACGCGCGAGAGGATGCGAACCTCCATCACGCTGGTGTCCACCGTCTTCCCGGGCGACCAGCTATAGACGATGTTCGGCATGAACCCGCCCCACGGCCCGAAATTGGGGAACACGTTATAGACCAGCGCATCCAGCACTTCGGCATCGGTCGCGTGCGAATGGTCATAGCCGGTCTGCTCGGCATAGACCTCGCGCATCCGGTCGCCCAGCGCCTCGCGCGCGGTCTTGCCCTCGGGCACCTCGATCGCCATCGGATCGCCGTCTGGATCGTAATTGTCCGAACTGCGGCCGTTATACTTGATGAACTGGTCGACGATCCACTGTTCGCCCTGCCCCTCCTGGATATGCGGGCTCATCACGCCGAACGGGACGAGGTTGGCGTTCACATTGTCGCCCCATGTGCGATAGGCGCCATTGGAATCGCCCGTGAAGGGCAGCAGCTGCGGATGGGTGACGATGGTGTGCCAGGCCTCCATGAAGGCCTCCATCACGACCTTCCAGTTGGCGGGCACCTCCTTGGCGACATGCATCACGGTGATGCATTCGTCGTGGCGCCAGCGCTTGAAATGCTCGGGCAGCGGGGCGAGATATTCCTCAAGGCTCGGCCCGCCGGCGATCTCGCGAATGAAGACGTAACCCTGCCACACGCCGACCTCGGCCTCGGGCAGGTCCATGTTCTTCTTCTTCAGATGCGGGAAATCCCACTGGCAGGGCGCATGGTCGAAACTGCCGTCCTTATTCCATGTAAAGGCATGGAACGGGCAGGTGAACTTCTCGGCATTGCCGTCCTCGGTCCTCAGCTTGCGCCCGCGGTGAAGGCACACATTGTGCATTGCGCGGATCGAACCGTCGTCCTGCCGCACAAGCAGAAAGCTGCGGCCCGCATTCTCGAACACCACGAAATCGCCCGGATCGTTCAGCTCTTCCTCGCGCGCGGCGAATTGCCAGACATAGGGCCACATCCGCTCGCGCTCCTTGGCGGCGAAATCCTCGTCGATATAGCGTTCGACCGGGATCGGGTCCGATCCGCGATATTCATAGGAATCGTCGACCAGAATCTCGGGTGCGGGGCGCGAATCGCGCTCCATCAATTCGTTCCAGCTGATGCCTTCGCTGCGGTCTTCGCCAAAGCGTTCGGTGGGTTCGATGTCGGCCATCGCCTGTCATCCTCTTTGTCAGTTCTTGCGGCGCTTTACGCCGGGATTTGAACACAGACTGCACTTTTTACATGCCCCGGTCACCTTGCCGAAGTCATAGGTTGCCAGTCGCCCCGCTTGGCGCGATTTTCCCCGGCCTATAAGCATGAAAGAGGATGCACATGGCTAACAGGCTTGAGGGCAAGGTCGCGCTGGTGACCGGCGGCACCGGGGGCATAGGCGAAGGCGCGGTCCGGCGGCTGTCTGCAGACGGCGCGAAGGTCATCTTCACCGGTTCGCGGCAGGAAGCGGCGGACCCGATCTGCGCCGACACGGGGGCGACCTTCGTCAGCCACCGCGTGCAGGATGCGGCGGCCTGGACAAGCCTGTCGGACCGTATCCGGCGCGATTTCGGGCGGCTGGACATCGCCTTTGCCAATGCAGGCATCGAAAAGAACGACGGCAGTATCGAAACGATCACGCTGGAAGGCTGGCAAAGCATCCTCGACGTGAACCTGACCGGCGTGATGCTGACCGTGCAGAACGCGGTAAAGATCATGAAGGACAATCCCGGCGGCCCCACCGGATCGGTCATCATCAACAGCTCGATGAACGCGCTTAGGGCGATGGGGAATTACATGGCCTATTCGGTGACGAAAACGGCGGTGGTCGCGCTGGGCAAGTCGGCGGCGAACTATTGCGGTCAGGCCGGATACCAGATTCGCGTCAATTCGATCCTGCCCGGCGTGGTGGAAACCGAGATGATCAAGACGATCATGAACTCGCAGCCCGATCCTGCCGCCGCGCGCGCGATGTATGAAGGCATGTCGCCGCTGAACCGCATGGCCAAGGTCGAGGAGGTAGCCGCCCTGGTCGCCTTCCTCGGCAGCGACGAGGCGGCGTTCATGTCGGGCGGGGAATACACCATCGACGGCGCGTCGACGGCCGGAATGTCGGGCGTATGAGCGGCGATCTGACCGGCCGCGTGGCGCTGGTCACCGGCGCGGTGCGCGGCATCGGCCTCGCCGCGGCGCACAGCATGGCGGCAAAGGGCGCGAAGGTCTGGATCGCCGACCTGAAGGCCGAAGGCGACGATGCGGTCTCGCAGGCACTGGAATCGGTGCCGGGCGGCGCGTATCTCTCGCTCGACGTGGCGGACGAGGCGCAGTGGCAGGCCGCCATCGCCCGGATAGAGGATGAGGACGGCAGGCTCGACATCCTCGTCAACAATGCCGGGATCGACGGTACCGGCCGCGTGCAGGACATGACGCTCGATCTGTGGCGCAAGGTCATGTCGGTCAACAGCGACGGCGCGTTCCTGGGCACCAAGCACGCTTATGCGCTGCTGGAAAAAAGCGGCAAGGACCGCAAGGGCGGATCGTCCATCGTCAATGTCAGCTCGGTCATGGGCTTCGTCGCCTTTCCCGAGAGCAGCGCCTATTGCGCGTCCAAGGGCGCGATCCGCCAGTTCAGCAAGGCCTGCGCGGTCGAATTCGCCACCTATGGCGCGCCGATCCGGGTCAATTCGGTGCATCCCGGTTTCGTGCAGACCCCGCTGCTGGACGAAGGGTTTGACCGCATGGTCCAACGCGGAGTCGCGGAGAAGGCCGACGACCTGAAGAAGCAGGTCAGCGAATCCACTCCCCTTGGCAGGGTGGGAACGATGCAGGAAATCGGCGACGCCATCGCCTTCCTCGCCAGCGAGGAAGCCAGCTACATGACAGGGTCCGAAATGGTGGTCGACGGCGGCTATATTGCGCGCTGATCAGGGGGAAATGACGATGTTTGGATTGAACGATTGCATCGCGCTGGTCACCGGCGCGAAGGGCGGCATCGGGCGCGAGATCGTGTCCGCCATGAAGCAGGCGGGCGCGACCGTCATCGCCACCGACCTTGGCGAGGATGACGGGAACACCGGCGCGGACCATTATTTCGCGCATGACGTGACCAGCGCCGACGACTGGCAAAGGATCGCCGATTTCATCTCGTCGGAATACGGACGGCTCGACGCGCTGGTGAACAATGCGGCGATCTCCATCGTCACGAAGTTCGAGGATACGCCGCTGGCCGAATTCCACCGGCTGAACGCGGTGAACGTCGACAGCATCATCATCGGCACGCAGGCGATGCTGCCGCTGCTGAAGGAAGGCGGCAAGGCGCGCGACAGCGGCGCATCGGTCGTCAATTTCTCTAGCGTCGGGGGCCTGCGCGGTGCAGCGTTCAACGCGGCCTATTGCACCAGCAAGGCGGCGGTGAAGATGATGTCGAAGTGCCTGGGCGCCGAATTCGCGGCGCTGGGCTACAACATCCGCGTCAATTCGGTGCATCCCGGCGGCATCGAAACCCCGATGCTGGGCTCGATCATGCAGCGCTATGTCGATATGGGCGCGGCCCCCTCGGTCGAGGCGGCCGAGCAGGGCACAATCGCGGCGCATCCGATCGGACGTTTGGGCCGGCCCGGCGAGATGGCGGGCGGCGTCGTGTTCCTGTGCTCACCCGCCTCCAGCTTCATGACCTGCGACGAGCTGGTGATGGACGGCGGCTTCTCGCAAATCTGACCGAAGCCGCGCCGATGCTCAGCGCTGGCCGTGCACTTCGGCCAGCGAACCGGGCATCGGCATCATCGGCGTGATCGCGTAATGGCGGCACTTCCACGCGCCGCCCTGCTGCACGCATTCCATCCGGTACTTGACCTGCACGGTGATGCTGCTGCCATCCTTCGCCGCGCCCATGCCGATGACATAGGCCGTCATCGCGCCTGCGCCTTCATCGGCATCCCACCCGTCGGGCCGGAAATTGCTGATGAAATGGAAATGATGAGTCATGTCGGCGAACACCGCCTTGTAGAACGCGCCGATCTCCTCTCGCCCCGTCATCGCGGGCAGGCCTATGGCCGAGAAATCCGCCACCGCATCGTCGGTGAACAGGTCCATCAGCGGCCCCACATCCTCCAGCCCGTCGACGGCATAGCAATATTCGATCAGATGCCGCTCCAGCGCGGTGCGGACATTCTCGGGCATTTCAGACATAATTTATCCTCTCACGGGGTCGTTCTGTTGGCCGGTCTGGCAGGCATTCAGGCGGTTAGCGGCATCATCGCGTCCAGCGTGAACCGGCGGCAGCGCCACGCGCCCTGATGCTGCACGCATTCCATCCGGTACTTCACCTGGACCGAAATGGCGTCACCACTGTTCGGCATCCCCATTCCCATGACATAGGATGTGATCGTCCCCACCGTGCCGTCCCAGTACTCGGCGCGGGGATTGGCGGCGATGTGGAATTCATGCGCCATGTTTTCGACCAGCCCGGCATAGAAGGCGCGGATTTCGTCCTCGCCCCGCATCACCGGGAACCCGACGGACGAGAAATCGATGGCCGCATCGGGCGTGAAGCAGGCGACGACACGCTCAGGATCGCCGCGCGTGTCGACCGCGTCCGCATATTCGACCATCAACCGCTTCAGCGCGCGGAACACCTCTTCCGGCATCTCGCCGGGACCTGTGCCCGCGTTCATTCGCCTGCTTCGGCCTTTTGCTCGGTCGGGTGGCCCAGCACCACGTCGTTCAGCAATTCGTGGAACCGCTGGATGCGCTTTTCCTGATAGGTCAGCAGACATCCCTGAAAGCCGCGCGAATTGAGGCCCTGCTGCTGCGTCGTGCCGATCGACAGGTCCTGATCCGCCACGAAGCCCAGCGAGACCCCGTCGCCATAGACCGAATGGCGGTGAATCGCGTCATGCTTCAGCGGCGCGGTGCCGACCGGCGTCTCGACTTCCTTCATCCCCTCGACCGGGGGATACAGGCACCAGTGCTGGAACACGCATTTGGCGGGGTCGGTCGGATGCGGCTCGGTGCGCAGGATCTGGCACTGCTCCGGGCTCATCGTGATGGTGAGATTGGGGAACAAAGTGCAATGGAAATAATCCACCAGCTGCTGGTCGGTCATGTGGTGGTAATTGGTGTAGCCGCGCTCGGGGCCCAGTTCACGCTTCGCCTTGATCACCGCCTCGCGGATGTCGGCGGTCCGGCCGCGATATTCTTTCGGATCGATGCCCCACGCCTCGGCGGCTTCGTACAGGCCGGGGGGCACGTCGCCGCTGACGTAATCCTTGCGGCTGGTCGCCTGATGGCCGATCATCCACATTGCATTGTGGCCGCCTTCGTACATCTCGAACAGGGTGGTCGGCAGGCCGTCGTTGATGAAGGTCGCCAGCTCGGGATGGATCGTGGGCAGGTGATAGCTCTCGTTGAAATTGTCGCGGATGATCTTCCAGTTGAATTCGCAGTCCGCCGATACGTTCAGCACGCGCACCCAGTTGTCGAGCTTGTAGCCCTCCAGCCTCTCGGGGAACGGCGCAAGCCATTCCTCCAGCGGCGCGATGTCCTTGTCCATCGCCCAGAACACGAACGGGCCCCATGTCTCGCAGCGCAGTTCGGACAAATGCACCTTGCCGCAGGGGCTGCCGCCGGGGAAATCGTCCTCGTCCTGCACATGCACCAGCGTGCCGTCCGGATCGAACTGCCATCCGTGATAGCCGCAGGTGATGCGCGGGGTCGAACCCACATCGCCCAGCACCAGCCGGTTTCCGCGGTGCGGACAGGTGTTATAGAACGCGCGCACGCCGCCATCGGCCTGCTTGACCATGATGACCGACTCGCGCCCGAAATTATGGCGGATGAAATCGCCCTCTTCCTCAAGGTCGGCGGTCACGCCGCCCAGATGCCACACGCTGGGCCAGAGGTTTTCGTATTCCGCCTCCATCCACTCGCGCGAGGTATAGCGGTCGGCGGTGATGGTATCGCCGCGAACGGGCTGGTCATATTCCGCCGAATAGCGGGCTGCGCCGGATTGTACGTTCATCTTACAGGCTCCTGTTGTTCGGTTCGCGGCTCTGCGGTTTCGGGCCAGTCGCGTGTCTGGCTGAAATCCTCGCCGCGGCGCGCTCCTCGCGGAGCGCCCGGATTATCGGTAAAGAAGGCGCGGCTGCCGGGATTGTCGCTGGCCCAGTCGGTGACCAGCCGGCGGCGCGCGATGCGCCATTCCCCGTTTTCGCGGGTGAATTCGTCGATGTAGCGTCCGGCGATGAACAGGTCGCGGACCTCGCCCTGTTCGTTCCGCACATCGTGGAACGCCCGGAAATAGCTTTCGCCGCTAGCCCGGCCAGATGCCGCATCGCCGCCGGAAAATTCGATCCGCACCTGCCCCAGCTGATGATGCGAGGCGTCCATGTCCGCCAGGAAACCCAGCGCGAAATCGGCAAACTCTAGCGGCGTGCCCGTCATCAGCCCGCAATCGACGTAGGCGTCCGCATGGAACGCGCTCAGCAGGCTGTCGCGGTCGAGCCGGTCGACGCCGCGCATATAGCGCTGAACCGCGTCGGTGATGTCGCGCCGTGCGGCAAGATCGCGGATCTCGGCAGCCAGATCGGTCTCGCTCATTGCGGCAACTCCGCCGCGCCCGCGCCGGTCCTGAAAGTGCCGCGTCTGAGACAGCCGGTTGTGGGCCTTCGCATGGTCATCCTCGCATTTCCCGGCTGCGATTCGTGCCGCAGCCGGCGTGTTTCGCAGGATTGTCGCACCCCGCGCGCCCTTCTGGCAAGAGATAACCGGCAACCCTGCCTGTTTTATTGACGGATCGGCTGCATCGGCTCTACTGAAGGAAAGGATAGGGTAGCCGCAGACAGCCGAAATCTGGCGAGGACAGCATGGCAACGATAAGGCCGATCACGACGCGAAGGTCGCAGGCGCTCCACCGGATCAGGCCGGGCGGCGGGCCGGACGACCGCACCCGCTGGCAGCAGCGCAAGAGTTCGATGACGCGCGAGGCCATTCTGGAGGCCGCGGTCGATAGTCTGGTGGACACCGGCTATGCGGGGCTTTCGACCAATGATGTCGCGCGCCGGGCGGGCGTCTCGCGCGGTGCGATGCATCACCATTTCGCTTCGCGCGCCGATCTGGTCGAGGGGTTGATCGAGCATGTGTTCTATCACCGCATGCGCCAGTTCCTCGACGATTTCCTCGCCCGGCTAAAGCAGGCCCCGACCGGAGAAGACCCCTATCGCATGGCGATGGAGCTGCACTGGCGTTCGGTGCAAAGCCGCGAATATGGCGCATTCCTGCGCCTTGCCGTCGCGGCCCGCAGCGACGAGGCGCTGGCCGCGATCTTCACCCCCGCCGCGCGCCTCTATGACGAGATCTGGCTGGGCGAGATGCACCACGCCTTCCCCCAGTGGCGCGAGGCGCCGGAGCTGATGCGGATTGCCAATGACGTGACGCAGGCGGTCCATGCCGGACTGCAGATCAACGGCGCAACCTGGGGCGACGCACGCATGGCGGCGGTGCTGGAACGCGCGGCCATTCTGGTCGAGGATCTGGCGCGCGAGGCCCGGGGCTGAACGTCGTATCTGGTAAGTCGGCACGAAAACCGGCCACCCTGCCTCTTATTATAAGAAAGGATAGTTGCGCGCGGGTCAGCGGGGCGAGCACTCTGGGCGAGAAGAAACACATCGTGGGAGAGAACCATGGCCAATGTCTATATCACCGGTGCCGGGCGAGGCATCGGCCTTTCACTGGCGCAAAAGCACGCCGAGGCAGGCGACCGCGTCTTCGCGCTGGTGCGCGATCCCGCGAAATCGGATGAACTTTCGCAGCTTGCGAACGGATCGGGCGGCAAAGTGACCATCCACAAGATGGACGCAGGCGATCTGGCGTCTATCCCCGATGCGGCAGCGGCCACCGGCAACGACAGCGTCGACGTGCTCTACAACGTCGCAGGCAATACCGGCCCGATGAACAACGAGCTTGAGACAGAGATCGACTGGGACGGCTGGGGCAGCGCCTTCGACGTGATGGTCAAGGGCCCGCTCGCCGTGCTCAAGGCATTCCTGCCGCGCATGCACGAGGGCAGCAAGGTGGTGAACTTCTCAAGCCAGCTGGCTGCCAGCACCTGGCCGATGGGCGGCTACTACGCCTATGGCGCCGCCAAGGCCGCGCTTAACCGGCTGATGCGTTCGGTGGCCATCGACCTGAAGGACAAGGGCATCATCGTCGTCACCCTGCATCCCGGCTGGGTGCAGACCGACATGGGCGGCCCCGATGCCGAGATCACCCCAGAGGAAAGCGCCAGCGGCATTCACGCGCTGACGCAGAAGCTGACGATCGGCGACAGCGGCGACTTCTTCAAGTGGAACGGCGAACACCATCCCTGGTGATCCGCCCCCCGGGAACATCCACGTAGAGGAGAGAGGCATGCCATTCACCGGCCCGCTAGAAGACCGCATCGCCATCCGCGAAGTGATGGAAACCTATGCCTATGCCGTCATGACCATCGACGCCGAACTATGGGCATCGACATGGGCGGAGGATGCCTATTGGGCGCTACCCGAATATCCGGATCTGGGAGGGTTCGAGGGCAAGAAGGCCATCGTCGATGCCTGGGTGGGATCGATGAAGGTCTATGGCCTCGACGACATGAAGCGGCCGATGGTCTATCTCGCCCATCCCGGCCGGATCGAGGTGGACGGCGACGCCGCCCGCGCCACCACCATGACGATCGAGATCTATCAGCACCCCGAAACCGGCGAAACCGTGCACGGCAATGGCCATTACGAGGACGAACTGGCGCGGATCGACGGCAAATGGGTGTTCACCCGCCGCGAATATCGCATCTTCCACGAACGCCGGGCCGGTGGTGAATAGGCGCAGCTAATAAGCCTGCCTAAGACGGATGCGCGGGCGGGAGGACGGGCGGCAGCTCGCTCTCCCGCTCGTCGATCCGGTAGGTGCGCATGCTGGCGCTGTCGAACAGGCGAGGCTCGTCCTCGGCGATCATGGCGGCGATTTCGGGATCCTGCACCGATGCGAAGAACGCCTCCATCGTGCCCTCGTCGGGGAAGTCCATCTCCATCACCACGTCGGCCTCTGCGCCGTCGTCGTCGCGTCCGAAGGGCGTCAGGAAACGCCGGACATAGCGCGTGGCATAGCCCGACATGACCTTTTCCCCGATGCGGGCATGAACAGTCTCGTAATGCTGGACGAATTCCTCGTGGCTCATCCCCTCGCGGCGGCGAAAGATCGACAGCAGGGTGATGGTCACTGGCCCCGCCCCGTCACATCACCGGTTCGGGCGCGGAGGGATCCTCGGCCATGTACCAGTTCAGCCATTCGTGGAAATACTGGTTCCCGCGCTCGTTCTTGCCGAAGATCAGCTCTTCATGCGCGCCCGATTCCAGGCCCTTCTGGATCTCCATGCCGATGACGTAATCTTCCTCATACGTGACGTCGCGGAAGAAATTGACCATCTGCTCCAGCTTTTCCGCCTCTTCATCGTCCTTGGGCGCTTCGCGGCACAGATAGTTCAGAACGGTGCGGTTCTTGTCGGGCGTCGGCCCGGGGAACAGCTGCGCGACCTGCGTGATCTCGGGCGCGACGAAGATCGAGACATTGGGGAACAGGATCCGCACGAAGTCATATCCGTAATTCTCGCGCGTGCCCCATTTTTCGCGCGGCACGTCCTTCAGCAGATTGCTGATTTCATGCTGCGGAAAGCTGATCCGCATCGACGGGCCATAGCCCTCGTAATGCATCGTGTTCGACGGCGTGCGCGGAAAGATCGTCTCGGGATGCAGCGACTGGAAGTGATAGCCTTCGAGATAGCCGTCGAACGCGATCTTCCAGTTCGCGCCATGGATTTCGCGGCTGCCGATGAAGTGCCAGTCGGCAAAGCCCAGATCCGCAAAATCATTGAGATAGCCGCGGAAATAGCCATCGAGATCGATCGATCCGTTCTGGTCGAGCGACACGAAGATCAGCCCATGCCGCTCTTCGCACGGCAGTTCCTTCAGCCCGCGTGCGGACTTGTCGACATCGCCAAAGCTCTTCTGGTCGTTGATGCCGATCAGCCGGCCGTCGCGGCCATAGGTCCAGGCGTGATACTTGCAGATGAAGCGCGAGCAATTGCCGTGCCCTTCCTCCGCCACCGGCGCGCCGCGATGCGAGCATACGTTCAGGAACGCCCGCACCGTACCGTCCTTGTCGCGGGTAATCAGGACCGGCATGCCGACCGCGTCCATCGCCTTGTAATCGCCGGGGTTGGGCATTTCGGCGGTGAAGGCCAGCATCAAGGGCAGCTTCTTGAAGATCCGGTCGATCTCCTGCCGGTACACCTTTTCGTCGCAATAGGATGCGGCGGGCACGGTCATGGTGTCCTTGCCCTGGAATGTGGTCTTGTTCTCGACATAGCCGATCATGGTTTCGGCCAGTTCGCCCAGATGTCCGATGCGTGCTGCGCGGTCCATCGCTCTCTCCCGATGTGTTCTGCATGGAATCCGCACCTTGGGGATTCCCGGTTGGGACGAAAACTGCCCCTTATCGACGGCAGAAACAACCTGACGGGAATGAGAGGTTGTGCCTCAGGTAAAAGCGCACGCTGGCGCCTTGCGGCCGAGATCCTGTTATTGCCGGGACCCTATTATTTCCGCCAATGGCCGCCGCCGCCCATCCGCGCGAGAACGAGGCAGGGAAAGGAGCAAATTCATGGACCGAGTGGAAGCGCCGTGGCGCTGGCTGGAGCGATTGCCGCGCCATCTTGCGGATTTCGCAGACCAGTGGCGGGGGAAGACCATCGCCGATCTCGCTCGGGAACGGGTGGACGAAGATCCCGGTTTCGTCGCACTGGTCGACGACCGCCGCGACCTGACGCGCCGCGAATGGCTGGAGGAGGCGCAGGCACTGGCCAATGCATTGCACGCGCGCGGCTTTGCGGCGGGCGACGTGATCGCATTCCAGACACCCAATTGGCACGAGGCGGCGATCATCGACCTTGCCTGCGCCATCGCCGGACTGGTGCTCTCCCCCATCGTGCCGATCTACCGCGATGCCGAGGTGACGATGATGCTGGGCGACTGCCGTGCGCGCGGCCTGTTCACCTGCACGCAGTTCCGCCGCTATGACTTTGCCGAAATGGCGGACAGGATCCGCGGCGACCTGCCCGACCTGACCCATGTCTTCACCGTGCGCGGCGACGGGCCGGACGATTTTGCCGCGCTGGTTCAGGAAGGCCGCACCCTTCCCGCATACCGGCCCGAAGTCGATGCGACCGAAGTCAAGCTGGTGCTCTATACCTCTGGCACCACCGGGCGGCCCAAGGGCGTTCTGCACAGCCACAACACGCTCGAGAATATCGTGCGCAAAAGCTATGAACACTGGCGGATCGGCGAGGGCGACACGCTGATCATGCCCTCGCCCGTCACCCATGTGTCGGGCTATGCCAACGGGCTGGAATCGCCGCTGATCATGGGCACGCGCGTCGTGCTGATGGAAAGCTGGAACGCCGAAGAGGCCGTCCGCCTGATCGAGAAATACGAGGTGGCGGGCACCGTCGCGGCGACCCCGTTCCTTGTCGAGCTGGCCAATGCCGCGCGGCAGGCGGGCACGCGGCTGCCGTCGATGCGCATGTTCGCCTGCGGGGGCGCGGCGGTGCCGCCCGACCTCATCCCCTCGGCCAATTCGGCGTTCGACAATCTGCAGGCGTTCCGCGTCTTTGGCGCGAGCGAGGTTCCGTTGGTCAGTTTCGGCTGGCCCGACGATCCGGAACTGGCAGCGCGCACCGACGGCGAGGTGGTCGATTACGAAGTGAAGTTGATCGACGACGCCGGCGAGCCGGTCGCGCCTGGCACGGAGGGAGAGATCCTCTCACGCGGGCCGTCGATGATGCTGGGCTATGCGGACAAGGCGCAAAGCAGCGCCGCCTTCGATGCAGAGGGCTATTTCAGGACCGGCGACCTGGGCGTGCTGTCGCCCGAGGGCGCGATTACCATCACCGGCCGCAAGAAGGACCTGATCATCCGCGGCGGCGAGAACATCAGCGCGGTCGAGATCGAGGACGTGCTGCGCACCCATCCGCAAGTCCGCGACGCCAGCGTGGTCGCCATGCCGCACGAACGGCTGGGTGAAGGCGTGTGCGCCTATGTCATCAGCGAGGAGGACGCGCCCGACACCGCCGCGCTGTGCCGGCATGTGCAGGAAAGCGGGCTGGCAAAGCAGAAAACGCCCGAACGCTTCGTCTTCGTTCAGGATTTCCCCCGCACCGCATCGGGCAAGATCCGCAAGGACCGCCTCCGCGCCGAAGTCGCCGCCATGATCGAGCAGGAGAAAGCGAGCGCCTGAGCGCCCTTACCCCTTGGCGGCGGCGGCGATCGAGGCCTCCATCTGCTCGGGCGTGGGATTGCCGCGCAGGCACAGCCCGCCGTTTACCTGCAGGTTCTCGCCCGTCATGAAACATTCGTCGCTGGCCAGGAACACGGCGGCGGCGGCGATATCCTCGCTGGTGCCGTATCGGCCCAGCGGATAGCCGGGTAGGAAGCTTTCCAGCAGGCCGGGCACTTCTCCCGCCTCCGCGGTCATCGGCGTTTCGGTCAGGCCGGGCGAAATCGAATTGGCGCGAATGCCGTCGTGCCCGAACTCGTTCGCAACGCAGCGGATGATGTGATCGGTCGCCGCCTTGGTGCCCATATAGGCGGCGTGGTTCCACAGCATGATCTTTGCCGTCGCGCTGGAAATCTGGATGATCGATCCCCCCTGGCCCCCATGCGAACGCGCCATCTTGCGCAGCAGTGCCTGATAGAGCTGAAACGGTCCGACCAGCTGCAGAGCCGTCATCTGCTCCAGCTGCTCACGCGTGTTGTCGAGGAACGGGGTCAACAGGCCCCAACCGGTGGCGTTGACCGCGATGTCGATGCCGCCCATCGCCGCATGCGCATCCTCCACCAAGGCGTTCACGCTGTCTTCCTGCGTCAGATCGCAGGCGATCGCCGTCGCGCCGTTTTCCTTGGCGAAATCGTCCAGCACCGCCTGCTTGCGCCCCGCGACCGTGACCGCCGCGCCTTCGGATAGGAAGCGCCGCGCCATCATCTGCCCCATATTGCCCTCGCTGCTGGCGCCCACGATCAGGGCGCGCTTGCCTTTGAGTCTTGTCATCCGTGCGTCTCCCATGTGTTTGCGTCATGAGTATCACCGGGGGGCGACGCGCAGCACTGCGCAAAAGTGCAGTCGATACGTCGCCGCAGCGCCTCTAGTGTAAGACTGCATCGAAATCCGCGCGCAGCATGCGCGGAACGGATCACACCACGGGAAAGGATTGTCACATGGATCTGGGCCTCAAGGGCAGGAAAGCCATCCTCATTGGCGCGAACGGCGGCATCGGCCGCAAGGTCGCCAAGACACTCGCGGCCGAGGGTTGCCATGTCGCGATCTGCGGACGCACGCAGGACAAGGTCGACACCGTGGTGGGCGAGCTTGAGCCCAGCGGCGTGACCGTTCACGCCAAGACGCTGGACGTTACCGATGCGGGCGCGGTCCCCGCCTTCGTGAAGGAAGCCGCGGACAAGCTTGGCGGCTGCGACATCTTCATCAGCTTCACCTCCGCCAATCCGGGCGAGGATACTGACGATGGCTGGGAGACGATCCTGAAAACCGATATCCTGCCGATGCGCCGCGGGATCGAGGCGGCCATGCCCTTCCTCGAGAAATCGGACGCCGCGTCGATCATCTGCATGAGCTCGACCGGCGCGGTCGAGGAATTCATGGGCGTGCAGCCGTACAACTCGATGAAGGCCGCGGTGATGAACTATGCCGCCGCGCTGTCGCAGAACCTTGCAGGCAAGGGCATCCGCGCCAATTGCATCACCCCCGGCCCCGTCATGTGCGAGGATGGGCCATGGGCCTATATCCGCGACAACATGAAGGAATTCTACGAGGATACCGTGTCGAAGATCCCGATGGGCCGCCTGACCGACGGGGACGAGCTGGCCCGCACCATCGCCTTCGTCGCATCGCCAACGTGCAAGGCAATGACGGGCGCGAATATCGTGGTCGACGGCGGCTATACCAAGCGCGTGCAGTTCTGAACCGCGAACGGGCGGGGCCCACGGCCCCGCCCGCACCGCTGAATCAGCCGATCTTCAGGATCAGCTTGCCGGTATTCTGGCCAGAGAACAGCCGCATGAATGCGTCATAGCTGTTCTCAATGCCGTGCTGCACATCCTCGTCAATGCGCATGCGGCCCTGCTGCATCCATTCGGCGATCTGCGCGCCCCCTTCGGCGAAGCGCGGGGCATAGTCCATCACCAGAAACCCGTGCAGCGTCGCTTCCTTGACGATGACCTGCCAAAGGTTCTTCAGCCCGTGCGGCTCCACCGCGTTATATTCGCTGATCAGTCCGCACAGCACGACGCGCGCCTTCTTGGCCAGTTCGAAGACCTCGGCCTCGAATATGTCGCCGCCGACATTCTCGAACACGATGTCGATGCCATCGGGGGTTGCCTGCGCCAGTTCGGCGCGCAGCGCGTCGATGTCTTTGCCGCGGTAGTCGATGGCGACGTCATAGCCGTAATCCTCCACCAGCCGGCGGCATTTTTCCGGGCCGCCCGCGATGCCGATGGTGCGGCATCCCATGATGCGGCCGATCTGCCCCACCACCGAACCGACCGCGCCCGCAGCAGCGCTGACGCACAAGGTCTCGCCCGCCCTAGGCTTGGCGACCTCCATCAGGCCGAAATAGGCGGTCAGCCCGACCGCACCCATGGCCGACAGGAAACGCGAGGGGCTGTCGACAAGCGACACATCGATCGGCGCGGTGAAATGGCCGGGCGTGACCGCGGTGTAATCCTCGATCGCGTTCAGCTCCATCGCCCAGCTTCCCACCGGATAGTCGGGATTGTCGCTGGCATGCACCTTGCCCACGCAGGTCGCGCGCACCGCATCGCCCAGCGGAATCGGCGGCATGTAGCTTTCCTCGTCCGACATCCACCCGCGCTGCGCCGGGTCGAGCGAGCAATAGACATTGCGCATCACGAAGCCTCCGGGCGGCGGAGCGGGAATATCCTCTTCCACCAGTTCGAAATCTTCGGGCACCGGGTCCCCTTCGGGACGGCGGCGCAGGATGAAGCGGCGGTTCTCGGGCATGATCTCTCCTATCTGCTTTTGCCTGCATGGTCGGCAGATGACCCCGGTTTGGCACCTGATACAAAGTGCAGTGACGCAAAGCCCGCAGAAAAGGGAAAAGACGCGTGTAAGCGTGGCAGCGCAAAAGCGCCGGCGACATCAAGGGGAGAAGGATGATGGCAACAGGTTTCACACGTGCGTTCGCGGCAGCCGCGCTCGCAGGTTCGGCAATGATTTCCGTGCAAGCCGCCCACGCGCAGGTCACGAACGAGGATACCGACCTCGTCACCGATCCCGAAGGGCCCACCCCGGCCGCCGGCCCGGTCGAGGGCAGCACCGACCCCAATGCCATCATCGTGACCGCCCGCCGCCGCGAGGAATCGCTGCAGGACACGCCCGTCGCCATCACCGCGATCAATGCCGCGATGCTGGAGAACAAGAACTCGCTCAATATCGGCGACCTTCAGGGCGAAGCGCCCAACCTGTTGATCACCCAGCAGAATTCGGGCGCGGCGGCGGCGAACCTGTCGATCCGCGGCCTGACCTATGCCGATATCGAAAAATCGCAGGAGCCCACCGTGGGCGTCGTTATCGACGGCGTGTTCATCGGCACCAATACCGGCCAGCTGCTGGACTTCTTCGACATCGAACAGATCGAGGTGCTGCGCGGGCCGCAGGGCACGCTGTTCGGGCGCAACACCATCGGCGGCGTCATCAACATCCGCCGCACCCGCCCCACCTTCGAACCCGGCATCAAGGCCGAGGCGTCCTATGCCAAGTTCGGCACCTATAGCGCGCGCGCCGTGGTCAATTTCGGCATTGGCGACATGATCGGGGTCAAGCCGTTCTATTTCTACAACGAAACCGACGGCTTCCACCGCGACGGCCAGACCGGCGAGCGTCGCGGCGGATCGAAGAACCAGAATTTCGGCGTCGCCATCGCGGTCGAGCCCAACGACGATTTCGACGTCCTGCTGACGGTGGAGAAGCAGAGGCAGGAATTCGAGGTCGTCAACTCGGTCATCACCAACGATACCGAGCTGTTCTGCGGCTTTGCCCCGCCAGAACTTTGCAACCGCAACACCACCGACGACCTGTATACCGTCTTTGGACAGCCGGCGGGCGGCGTCTATGAAGCGCCCGCGATCACCGCGGAAGCGAATTGGGACACGGGTCCGATCCTGCTGACCTCGGTCACGGGCCTGCGCAAGTCGAGCGAGGACCAGACGCAGGACTTCGATTCGACCTATACCGACCTTTATTACACCCGCCGTATCCAGAGCTATAAGCAGTTCAGCCAGGAAATTCGCGCGGCGGGCGATCTGTTCGACGGCTTCGACTATGTCGTCGGCGGCTTCTACTTCGATTCTGAATTCGACCTGACCCAGTACACGCGCGTCTTCGGCTTCTCGCCCGGTGTGGATCCCATCGATTTCGACCCCAATCCGCAAAACGTCATCGGCAAAACCAAGAGCTATGCGGTGTTCGGCGACTTCAACTGGAATTTCGCCGAGAACCTGCGCCTGTCGTTCGGCGGCCGGTGGACGCGCGACGAAAAAAGCCTGCGCAACAGCTTTGCCCAGCTTGGCCTGATCGGCCAGGGCGATGACGATTTCAGCAAGTTCACCCCCAAGGTCGGGATCGACTGGCGGCCCAACCCCGACATGATGTTCTATGCCAGCTGGTCGCGCGGCTATCGTTCGGGCGGCTTCAGCCCGCGTGCCGCCACGGCCGAAACCGCATCGACCCCGTTCGGTCCCGAAACCGTCGACAGCTATGAAGTCGGCTCGAAGCTCGACCTGATGAACGGCATGCTGCAGTTCAACGTCGCAGGCTTCATCTCAAAATACGACGATCTGCAGCAGAACACGACGATCCCCGGCGGCCCCACGGGCAACCAGACGATCACCAGCAATGTCGGTTCCGCCACGATCAAGGGTATCGAGGCAGACGCCAGCTTCCGCCCTGTCACCGGGCTGCGCTTCAACGCGACGCTGGGCCTGCTGGACGGCGAGTTCGACGATTTCATCGCGGGCAATATCCTGAACGGCGTCATCCTGCCGTTCGACTATTCGGCCAACGACCCGATCTACAGCCCCGACATCACCGCATCCATCGGCGCGGAATACAGCCAGCCGGTCAGCTTCGGCGAGCTGGTGGGCACGGTCGGCTATCGCTTCATCGACAAGTACGACCAGCAGATCTCGCTTGGCCCGCTAACCGGCGATTTGGTCAACGGTCCGGTGATCGTGAACGGCAACGATCCGCGCGTGCGCACCGATCAGCAGAACCTGCTCGACGCATCGCTGACCGCCAATTTCGATATCGGCGATGCCGAGGCCTATGTCACCGCGTTCGGCCGCAACCTGCTGGACGACCGGGGCACGACGGCGGCCTTCACCGTGGCGGGGCTGTTCTCCTTCGCATCGGCGCGCGAGCCGCGCACCTACGGCCTGACGCTGGGCGTGCGCTATTAAGCGCCGCCCTCGCCAACGACACATCACGCAAGGACTATCGCAATATGGATAGGCTCAAGGGAAAGATCGCCCTGGTGACGGGCGGGGCCTCGATGCCCGGATTGGGCAGCGCGACCGCCATTCGCTTTGCCGAGGAAGGCGCGCATGTCGTCATCACGGACCTGTCGCAGGACGGCGCGCAGAAGGTGGTCGACATCATCACCGAAAAGGGCGGATCGGCCGAGGCGATGAAGCATGACGTCGCCAATACCGACGAATGGGACGATGTGTTCGGCCATATCGAGGAGCAGCACGGCGGGCTGGACGTGATCGTCAACAATGCCGGCATCGCGATCCTGCGGCCCATCGCCGACTATACGGTCGAGGAATGGAACAAGCAGTGCGACATCAACCTCAACAGCGTGTTCCACGGCACCCAGCGCGCGGTAAAGCTGATGCGCCGGATCGGGCGCGGCGGGTCGATCATCAATATCTCGTCCATCGTCGGGCAGGTCGGGGTGGCGAACACCGCCGCCTATGCCGCGGCCAAGGGCGGGGTGCGGATCTTCTCCAAGACGGTCGCGCTGGAATGCGCGGCGGACAATATCCGGGTGAACACCGTGCACCCCGGCATGATCATGACCAACATGCAAAAGATCGCGCTGGAGGATAATCCCGAGATCTACGAACAGCTCGTCGCCAGCATCCCGATGGGCCGTTTTGGCGAGCCGGAAGACATCGCCAATATGAACCTGTTTCTCGCCAGCGACGAAAGCAACTATTGCACCGGCGTCGAATTCACCGTCGATGGCGGAATGATCACGCAATAAACGGCCGGAGCGCGCCGCGCGCCCGATCTAGTCGGGCAGGCGGCGCGCGGTCCAGCGGATCGCGTTTTCGACCAGGCGGCGGTAATGCGGGTCCTCATAGGCGCCCGCCCCGTCGCCCGGTTGCAGATAGACAAGGCGGCTGCGCCCCGCTTCCCTGGCCCAGCCGACAAGGTTCGTACCGGGCGCATGGTCCCATCCCTCGCGCGAATACATCTCGCCGCGCACCGCGTGCTGCGCCGAGAAGAAATGATCGCGCGTGAAGACCGCATCGGAATGCAGCAGCGGCGTCACATCGTCCGCAAAGATCTCGGCCAGATAGGGCTCGTCGGTCAGGGTAAAGCTTTCGGGCAGGCCCTGCGTTACCGGATGACCCTGCACCGGAGTCAGCCGCTGCGTCACCTCATGCGCATAACCGCTGTCCAGCGCCTCTCGCCCCCGCACCTTGCCGGGATGATAGAGGAACCGCCCGCCCAGCAGCTCGGCATAGAAATCCCATGTCGGCCACCCAGCAAGCGCGTGATGCAGCGCGACGATGCCCTTCCCCTCCTCCAGCAGCGCGGGCAGGCCTTCGACCAGCGCCTTGGGCGGATCGACATAGGCGGGTGGATGATCGGGCGCATCGAAATCGAGCCCCGGCATGTCGTACAGCACCAATGCATCGAAATCGCGCATCCCCTCGGGGTTCATCAGCAGGGCGGCGGCGGGCTGATCGACCATGGTGACGGCGATGCCCTCCATCCCCTCGAACATGGCGGCAAAGCCGTTGCGATCGAAGGGATGGCCGCGCACCGCGACAAGGCATTGCAGCTCGCTGCGATAGTCGATCGTGGGCATGCAGCCTGCCCTAGCTGCCCGCTCCCGACCGCAGGTCGACCAGCACCTTGCCGGTGTTCTTGCCCGTCAGCATCCGGCCATAGGCCACCAGCGTGTTCTCCAGACCCTCGGTAACGTCGAAGGGCAGCGTGATCTTCCCTTCCTTGTACCAGCGCTTCATGGTCTCATAATATTCGGGGCCGCGTTCGGGGACGTCGGGCAGCAGGAACCCCTCGATCCGCAGGCGGCGCATCAGCACCTGATCGTAATTGCTGGGCCCCGGCGTGCCTTCGGGGGCGGCGTAATTGGCGACCATGCCGCACACCGCGATCCGCCCGTGCAGCGCCATGTTCTGCAGCACCGCGTCCAGGATCGCGCCGCCGACATTCTCGAAATAGGCGTCGATCCCGCCTTCCAGCTTCGCCAGCTCGGCCGCGACATCGCTGTTCTTGTAATCGATGCATTGCTGCGCGCCGAGGTTCTCCACCACATGCGCGCATTTCTCAGGCCCGCCCGCGATGCCCACGACCTTCGCGCCCAGATTGCGCCCGATCTGGCAGGCAAGGCTGCCCGTCGCGCCCGCCGCGGCGGAGACGACCAGCGTCTCGCCTTCCTTGATGCCGAGGATGTCCTTCACGCCATAAAGCGCGGTCCAGCCATTGAGGCCCAGCGCGCCGAAATGCTGCCGCTCATCGTCGATGTCGTCGTCCAGCAGCACGGCCCACGCATCGTCCGGCCTCACGGTCGAATAATCCGCCCACTGGCCGAAGATCCTGATCAATGATCCTTCGGGAAACCGCGCGTCCCGGCTTTCGCTGATGCGTCCCAGCGCCTGCCCCGACATCTTGGAACCCAGCGGAATCGGCGGCTGATACCCGTCCTCGCGCGCGTTCATCCACATGCGCGTGCCCGCATCCATCGATAGAAAGCGCGACCGGACGCGGATCTCGCCATCCTCCAGCGGCGCGAGTTCCTCTTCATGCATGCTGAGCGCGGAGGAGAAATCCTCGCCCTCGGGCCGCGCGTCGAGCTGCCAGTACCGGTTCTTTGTCATCTGATGATCCTTTCCCTTGGCCGCGAGACTGCACAGCGCGCACGGCGCTGAACACCTATCCTTACCGTTAGGCCTGTCCTTCTTGTCAGGGGCGGTCCTTCAGCGTCGGTGATACTTATCGCGACAGACCCGAATAAGGGCCAAACCCGCATAAGGGAGGGAGAGATGATGTCGATAAGCAAATGCGGCCTGCTGGCCGCCACCAGCCTTGCCGGTGTGACGATACTGACCACGCCGGCCTTCGCACAGACCCAGACGCTCGACGCCAACGATCCGGAAGTGGAACAGCCTCTTCCCTCGGCCAACCCCCCCGAACGCGGCGGCCTCAACGAAATCGTCGTCACGGCCCGCAAGCGCGAGGAAAGCGTGCAGGACGTGCCCGTCGCCGTGACCGCCATTTCCGAGCAGGTCATCCAGAACCGCGACATCACCAGCGTCGAGAAGATCGCCGCCATCGCCCCGCAATTCAACGTGGGCCGCGCCTCCAACGGTTCAGGCGCGCAGCTGACCCTGCGCGGCATCGGTTCGTCCTCCACCTCGATCGGTATCGAGCAATCGGTCGCGGTCGTCGTCGACGGCGCCTATTACGGACAGGGCCGCATCATCAACGAAGGCTTCTTCGACCTTGGCCGGGTCGAGGTGCTGAAGGGTCCGCAGGCGCTGTTCTTCGGCAAGAACGCTACCGCGGGCGTGATTTCCATCACCACCAAGGATCCGGGCAGCGAGCCCGAGTTCATCGTGCGCGGCGGTTATGAATTCCAGGCTGAGCAGTATAAGGTCGAGGCGATCGCCTCCTATCCGCTGACCGACCGTCTCGGCATCCGGCTGGCGGGCCGCTATACCAACATGCAGGGCGGCTATTACACCAACCGGGCCGAACCCTTCGGTTATACGACCGTCGATTTCGCCGATCTGGCCGTTGGTGGCGACGGCAATGCGCAGACCTTCACCGCCCAGCCCGCCCCGCGCGAGCAGCCGGGCGAGGAAGAATTCCTGGGCCGCGCCACGCTGAAGTTCGAGCCGACCGACCGCCTAACCATGACGCTCAAGGGCAGCTATGACATCAACACCGCGAACAACAACTCGTGGAACTATGTCGCCTATCGCTGCGGTCTCGACAGCGGGCTGTCGCAGCTGACCGGCCAGCCTTGCGACCGCGATTTCGTCAATTACCAGAACAATATCCCCGCAGAGATCGCCGAGGACTTCCCCGTCGCAAAAGACGACGGCAGCCTGTTCAACCGCTACGAATCCGCGGCGGGCACGCTCAACATCGTCTATGAGGCGGACCAGCTGCAGATCACTTCGGTATCCAACTACCAGTGGACCAACAACAAATGGGCCTGCGCCTGCGACTTCCAGTCGGGACCGGGTTCGAACTGGGCGACCGAAAATTCCAGCTGGGATGCATGGTCACAGGAACTGCGCCTTCTGACGCAGCTGGACGGCCCGCTCAACGTGATGATCGGCGGGCTCTACCAGAACACCCGCCGCGATTTCGAACAGTACATCATCCTCGGCAACATCCGTAATAGCGCGGCCCCTCCGGGTTTCGAATATGTCGGCACGTCCAAGACCAGTTTTACCGACGGCGAGACCTTCGCCCTGTTCGGTCAGGTCACGCTGGCGCTGACCGATACGCTCGAACTGGCGGGCGGCGCGCGCTATACCGATGAGACGAAGGACAGCTTCTTCGTCCAGCCCTATAACAACCCGGCGCTGACCGGCATCTTCCGCCCTGCAGACGCCGCCGACGGGCTGGGCGTCATCAACGCCTCGCAGCATTTCCAGGACCTCTCGCCCGAGGCGTCGATCACCTGGAAGCCGACACCCGACCTGATGCTGTTCGGCGCGTACAAGACCGCTTATAAGTCGGGCGGGTTCTCGAACGGCGGCATCAACTCGCAGTTCTCCCCCGATCCGGTCGGCGACCTGACCTTCGATCCCGAAACGGCCGAAGGGTTCGAGGCCGGGATCAAGTCGACGATCCTCGACAACCAGCTGCGGCTGAACCTCATCGCCTTCACCTATGACTACAACGATCTTCAGGTCGACTTCTTCAACTCGCCGATCTTCGCGTTCCAGACCCTGACCGCCGACGCCCGCACCCGCGGCGTAGAGGTCGAGTTCGAGTTCGCGCCCTATGCGGTCGAGGGGCTGAACATCTATGGCTCGATCAACTACACTGATGCCGAGTACACCGACTTCCCCGCTGGACCCTGCTATGCGGGTCAGACCCCGACGGCGGGCTGTACGCCGATCAGCGCGATTGCCGCGCGGCAGGACCTGACCGGCACCGAATTGTCGGTCGCACCCGATTGGACGGGCAATCTGGGCGTCGCCTACGACCGCGACATCGGCACCGATTACAAGATCGGCTTCAACGTCGATTCCAAATATTCGGACAGCTACAACCCCTCGGGCTTCGGCAATCCGCTGGCCCGGCAGGGCAGCTATGTCACGCTCGATGCCGGTGTGCGTTTCGGCGCGGCGGACGACAACTGGCAGATCGCCGTCATCGGCAAGAACCTGACCAACGAGTTCTATGTCACCGGCGTGGTCGATGGACCGTCGACCGGCGGCGGCACCGGCACGGCGGGTGGCTTCCCGGCCGATCAGCTTGGCTTCGGCAATCTGCCGCGCACGGTTCAGGTGGAAGTGACCAAGCGGTTCTAACTCTCCCGCCCGCACGGCACACCTGACGAATGGGGGGAGAAGGCACGGCGCCTTCTCCCCCCTTTTTTCGTCGCTCGTCTTGGCCGAAGCCGGGAAAATTCAGCCCCGTACGATTCAACCCTGAACCGGGGTCTCGTCGATGCGGGGGGCTTCGTCGGGGATGCAGATCTCGATCTCGCCGCCCTCGACGCGCAGCTCGAAGGTGCGAAGGTCGCGGTAGGTTCCGCCGATGCAGCGGCCCGTTTCCAGTTCGAACCTCGCGCCATGCAGCGGGCACATGATCGCCCCGCGCCGGATCCGCCCGCCCGACAGCAGCGCGGCCTGGTGCGTGCAGCGGTCGTTCACCGCATGCAGCCCGTCGTCGGTCTTTGCGACCAGAACGTGCCAGCCCGCGATCTTCGTCGCCAGCTTGCCCTCTTCGGGAAATTCGTTCTCGGCGATCAGTTTGTGCCAGCTTTCGCTCACGATCGGGTCAATCCTCTCTCTGCTTTCTTTCGTGGTCCCTAGCGGCCCGCCAGCGCGCTTTCACGCTATTAAAACCGATAGCTATCGCAAACGCGCCGAATTGGCGAGAAGCTGAAGGCAATAGAAACACGACCGGGAGAACAGGCATGACCCCTGAAGAGGCGAACACTTTCATCGACGAGCTCTATGCCGCGACCGCCGCGGGCGACTGGGACAAGGTCGCCACCATGGTAACCGACGACCTCGTCATCAACGAAGCGCCCGGCCTTCCGATGCAGGGCCAGTACACCGGCAAGAACGCGCTGCGCGACCTGTATATCGATGTGTTCAAGATGCTGCAGGTGGAATCGCTGGAGATGGTCGAGCGCACCTTCGGCGGCGACTGGGCCTGCTGCCTGCTCAAGATGCACTACGGCAAGGGCCTCGAACCGGCCGAGCTGGTCGAATGCTTCCGTTTCCGAGGCGACAAGCTGGCCGAGATCAAGCCCTATTACTACGATCCCGCACCCGTGAACGCGGCCGCCGCGGCGTTCAGCGGATCGTGACCATGGCAAACGATGCGCACCACGACGTCTTTGGCGTAAGCGAGCGCGCGCGCGAAATCGGTGACAAGGTCGAACGCTTCGTGCGCGAAAAGATCGCGCCTTACGAGCATGACCCGCGCCGCGACCACCATGGCGGCCCGACCGAGGAACTGCTGCACGAAATGCGCGGCCTTGCGCGCGAGGCGGGCGTGATGACGCCGCATATCATGGACGATGGCTCGCACCTGTCACAGGTGGACACCGCCTATGTGCTGATCCGCAGCGGGCTGTCGCCGCTGGGTCCGCTGGCGTGCAACACCATGGCCCCGGACGAAGGCAATATGTACCTGCTGGGCCATGTCGGGTCCGATTTCCTGAAGGAACGCTTCCTCGGCCAGCTGGTGTCGGGCGATGCGCGCAGCGCGTTCTTCATGACCGAACCGGCCGACTGGGGCGGCGCGGGGTCCGATCCGTCGATGATGAAGACGATCTGCCGCCGCGACGGCAACCACTGGGTCGTGAACGGGCGCAAGACCTTCATCACCGGCGCGCAAGGGGCCAAGGTCGGCATCGTCATGGCGCGGTCGGAAGAGGAAGGCGCGGAAGGCGCCTGCATGTTCCTGGTCGACCTGCCCGATCCGGCGATCCGCATCGACGAGGTGCCCAACACCATCGACAATTCGATGCCCGGCGGCCACGCGACCATCACCATCGACAACCTCCGCGTCCCCGCCGACCAGATGCTGGGCGAGGCCGGCGAAGGCTTCAAATATGCACAGGTCCGCCTGTCGCCCGCCCGCCTGTCACATTGCATGCGCTGGCTGGGATGCTGCATCCGTTCGCAGGAAATCGCGGTCGACTATGCCTGCAAGCGCGAGGCGTTCCGCAAGCAGCTGATCGACCACGAGGGCGTTGGCTTCATGCTGGCGCAGAACTGGATCGACCTGAAACAGGCCGAGCTGATGGTCTATTGGTGCGCCTCGGTGCTCGACACCGGGGATCTGGGCACGACCGAAAGCTCGATGACCAAGGTGGCGGTCGCGGACCTCTTGATGCGGATCGCCGACAATTGCGTGCAGGTGATGGGCGGCACCGGCGTCACCGACCGCACCATCGTCGAACAGGTGTTCCGCGAGATCCGCGCCTTCCGCATCTATGACGGCCCGACCGAAGTGCACAAATGGTCGCTCGCCAAGAAGCTGAAGAAGGCATGGAAAGCCGAGCAATGAGCGACATCGCCGAGGCCAACACCGGCACCACCCCGGTCCGCGAGGGCTATGAGATCGACCTCGCGGCGCTGACCCGCTGGATGGAGGCCCATGTCGAGGATTTCGCAGGCCCTGTCGAAATTGCACAGTTCAAGGGCGGCCAGTCGAACCCGACCTATCGCCTGACCACCCCCAACCGCAGCTATGTGCTGCGCCGCAAACCGCCGGGCAAGCTGCTGAAGGGCGCGCATGCGGTGGAGCGCGAGGCAAAGGTGATGACGGGCCTGGGCAAGGCAGGCTTTCCGGTGCCGCGCGTCTTCGGCGTCTGCACCGACGAGGACGTCATCGGGACGTGGTTCTTCGTGATGGACATGGTCGAGGGGCGCATCGTCTGGGACGCGACCTTCCCCGATGTGTCCGATGCCGACCGCCCTGCCTATTTCGACGCGATGAATGCGACCATGGCCGCGCTGCACAGCGTCGATTACGAGGCGGTGGGCCTGGGCGATTACGGCAAGCCCGGCAATTATTTCGCGCGCCAGATCGGCCGCTGGTCGAAACAATATCTTGCCGACGAGGAAGCGGGCCGTGATCCCAACATGGACCGGCTGGTCGAATGGCTGCCCGAGAACATTCCCGACGGCGACGAAACATCGGTCGTCCACGGCGACTTCCGCTGCGACAACATGATCTTTCACCCCAGCGAGCCGCGCGTGCTGGCCGTGCTGGACTGGGAACTGTCGACGCTGGGCCATCCGCTGGCCGATTTCGCCTATCACGCGATGATGTACCGCATGCCGCCCGACATCGTCGCGGGTCTGCAGGGCGCGGACCTTGCGGCGCTGAACATCCCGAGCGAGGACGACTATGTCGCCGCCTATTGCCGCCGCATGGGCCGGGAAAGCATCCCGAACTGGGATTTCTACATCGCGTTCAATTTCTTCCGGCTGGCCGCGATCTTCCACGGGATCAAGGGCCGGGTGATCCGCGGCACCGCCGCCAATGCGCAAGCGCGCGAGAGGGCCAAGGACTTCCCGCGGCTTGCGAAACTGGCGGCAGAGGCGATGGAGCGGTGTAGCTAGCCCAGCTTGCGGACCGGGTCGCTGCCGTCCCAGTTCTTGGCCGCGTCCTTCATCATCGCGAACAGTTCCGGCCCGCCCGCGCCCAGCTGGACGAATTCGCAGATGCCGCCGGGGCCATAGCCGGGATCGGCATAGATCACGCGCCCGTCCTCGCCCACGTTCCCCTCGACCACGATGGTCGCGCCCGCGTCCAGCAGGATCTTGCGCACTTCCTCGATGTCATCGACGAACTGGCAGGTGTGGTGCATGCCTTCGTGGATCTTGTACTTGCCGGTGTAATGCGCCGGCGCGTCATTGTCGGGGCGAACAAGCTCGATCTGGATGTCGTTCCAGTAGGCGATGGCGACGCTGAACTCGGCATCGCTGGGCTCGCCCATATATTTCATCTCGCCCAGCCGGATATTCTCCAGCAGGAAGAACGGGCCGACGCCCATGGTTTCGGTCCAGTATGTCAGTGCCGCGTCGAAATCCTGGGGCAGATAGGCCTGCTGGATGACCGGGCCCAATGCCGCGATCGTGCCTGCTTTCGGCATGAAGTCCTCTCCTTGTTATGCGCTCAGCCGAAAAGCTGCTCGGGATCTTCCATCAGGGTTTTCAATGTCTGCAGGAACTGCGCGCCCGCGGCCCCGTCGATGGCGCGGTGGTCGACCGACAGGGTCATCGGGATCATCGTGGCGAACACCGCCTCGCCCCCCTCGCCCTCGACCAGCTGACGCTGCGCCGCGCCTACTGCCAGGATCGCACCCTGCGGCGGATTGATGATCGCGTCGAAATTCTCGATCCCGAACATGCCGAGGTTGGAAACGGTAAAGGTGCCGCCGTCCATGTCCTCGTATCCCAGACGGCCTTCCTTGGCCTTTTCGATCAGGCCCTTGGTCGCGCTGGCGATCTGGTCGATCCGCATTCGGTCGGCCTGCCGCACGATCGGCGTGACAAGGCCCTTGGGGCTCGCCACCGCGACCGACACGTCGGCATGGGGGAAACTGTGGATCTCCTCGCCGTGCAGCTGCACGTTGACGTCGCGGTGCCGCGCCAGCGCCTTGGCGCTCGCCATGACGATGAAGTCGTTTACCGACGCCTTGGTCCCCAGCACCATGTTCGCCGTCTTGCGCAGCGCCAGCAGAGCATCGGCATTGACGCTGATCCGCAGGTAGAAATGCGGGATCGTCTGCTTGGCGGCGGTCAGCCGCTTGGCCACCACCTTGCGGATCTTGTCGAAGGGCTGGATGTCCGGATCGTTCGCCACCGGCACGAACGGCGCACCGGGTGCTGGCGCCGCGCCGGTATCCTCCGGCACCTCGGCCAAAACGTCCTTCTTCGAGATGCGCCCGCGCGCACCCGTGCCCTTGACCGCGCCAAGGTCGATCCCGTGGATCGCCGCGATCCGCCGCGCCAGCGGAGAGGCGAACACATCGCTCTCTTCGGGCAGCACCGTCGTGCCCTTGTAGCTGCGGCTCGCCGGACCGCGTAGCGCCTGCTGCACGTCCTGAAAGGTGATGCGGCCGTCCCGGCCCGAACCCTCGATGCCGGTGATGTCGACACCTTCTGTCTCGGCCAGCTTCTTCGCTTCGGGGCTGATCGCGCGATTGGTGTCGATGGTGATAGCCTTGGGCTTGTCACCCTCACCCTCGATGGCCGCTTCCGCGGGTTTTGCTTCCTTCTTCTTCTCGCGCCCCTCGGCCACGCCGCCCTGCGCGGGCTTGAAGTTGGCGACGAATTCCTCGATCTCCTCATCGCTGGCCGAACCGTCGTCAAACACCGCCAGCAGCGCGCCGACAGGCTCGGCTTCGCCGCCGTCCTCGACCACGATGCGGCGCACCGTGGCGTCATATTCGGCTTCGACCTCGTTGGTGATCTTGTCGGTCTCGATCAGGCAGATCAGGTCGCCGCGGGTAAAGCTGTCACCCTCGGCGAACTTCCATTCCGCCAATGTTCCCTCGGTCATTTCGATGCCCCATTTCGGCATCGTGAAGGCACGAATCTTTCCCATGGTCTCGCGCCTCCTCAGTTGTAGGCCAAGGCCTTGCGCACGGCAGCCTCGACCTTGTCGGGATTGGGAAGATAGGCGCTTTCCAGCTCACGCGCGAAGGGGATCGGCGTGTGCGGGGCGGTCACCATCTGGACGGGCGCCTTCAGGCTGGCAAAGGCCTTTTCGGCAGCCAGCGCGGCAATATCGGTGGCAAGGCTGCAACGCGGCGGCGCTTCGTCCACCACGACCAGCCTGCCGGTGACTTCGACGGAATCGAGGATCGCTTCCTCGTCCATCGGACTTGTGGTGCGCAGGTCGATCACATCCGCCCCGATGCCGTCTTCCGCCAACTTGTCTGCGGCCTTTTCCGCCATGCCGACCATCATGCCGGTGGCGACGATGGTCACGTCCTCACCCGCGCGGGTCAGCCGGGCGTGTCCGAAAGGTATGGTGAAATCGGGATCGTCGGGTACTTCACCCTTCATGGCGTACAGCGCCTTGTGCTCCATGAAGATCACCGGATCGTCGGTGCGGATCGCCTGCCGCAGCAGGCCGGCGACATCGGCGGGGGTGGTCGGCATCACGACCTTCAGCCCCGGCATGCCTGTCAGGATGCCATGCGGGCTCTGGCTGTGCTGCGCCGCCGCGTTATAGCCCGCGCCATAGACCATGCGGATGATCGCGGGACAGCGCGACTTGCCGCCGAACATATAGCGGAACTTGGCGATCTGGTTCCAGATCTGGTCGAGCGACACGCCGATGAAGTCGGCGAACATCAGCTCGGCGATCGGGCGCTTTCCCGACAGCGCAAGTCCGCCCGCCGCGCCGACGATGGCGCTTTCGGAGATCGGGGTGTCGATCACCCGATCCGCGCCGAATTCGTCGAACAGGCCGGTGCTGGTCGACCAGATCCCGCCGATAGCCTCGGGCCCGCCATCGGTGCCCATGCCGCCGACGACATCCTCGCCCAGTACGACGACACTGTCATCGCGTTTCATTTCCTGGAAGATCGTGTTGCGAACGGCTTCGCGATACATCATTTTTGCCACTGGATCGTCTCCGCCGGATCAATAATCGATATAGACGTCGGTCAGGACGTCCTCTGCCGTGGGCCGGTCGGCCGCGCGCGCGGCGGCGACGGCGTCGGCGATGGTCTTCGCCACCTCCTCGTCCACCTTGTCGAGGTCGCTGCCTTCCAGCAGCTTTGCCTCGGTCACGGTCTTGCGAAAGTTCTTGATGCAGTCCCGCTCGGCCCGGATGCGGTCCATCTCGCCCTCGCCGCGATAGCGCTGTGGGTCGCCCTCGAAGTGGCCGTAGAAGCGTTCGGTATCGAACTCGACCGCGGCCGGGCCGTTACCGGCGCGGACATGTTCCAGCACCTCGCGCATGGTCTCATAGACCGCGGTGAAGTCGGTGCCGTCCGCACGCCATACCTTCATGCCGAAAGCCTCGGCCCGGCTGGCGATGTCCTGCTTGGTCCCGACCGCGTATTTGTACCCGGTGTGCTCGGAATAATGGTTGTTCTCGAACACGATGATGGCGGGAGCATTCGTAACCACCGCCATGTTCATCGCCTCGAACGTGGTGCCCTGGTTGCAGGCCCCGTCGCCCGAAAAGGCGATAGCGACGCGCAGCTTGCCGTCGGCATCCTTGCCGTCCAGCTTGGCCGCCATGGCCGCGCCGACCGCGATCGGCGCGCCCGCACCGACGATGCCGTTGGCGCCCAGCATGCCCTTGTCGGTGTCGGCGATATGCATGGAACCGCCCTTGCCCTTGCACAGGCCTTCGCGGCTGCCCCAGATTTCCTTCATCATGCCGGTCACGTCACAGCCCTTGGCCAGGCAATGCCCGTGACCGCGGTGGGTCGAGACGATCTTGTCGTCGTCGGTCAGATGCTCGCACACCCCGACCGCGACCGCTTCCTGCCCGCAATAAAGATGGGTGAAACCGGCAATCTCACCGGTCTGGATCTCGTCGTGCAGCAGCTCTTCGAAATCGCGGATGGTCTTCATCCTGCGATAGGCCTGAAGCAGGTCCTCACGGCTCAATTGCATGCGTAACTCCCAAAATTCAAAGACCCAGCACGGTCTTGGCGATGATTGTCTTTTGTACTTCGTCGGTACCGCCGAAGATCGTCCATGCCCGGCTGTTGAGATAGCGCGCCGCGGCGACCTGTGCCTTGGGGCAGATGAAGGCGGGCGGCGTATTCTCGCCATAGAGCGGGCGCGCGGTGGGCAATTGCATGCCGGCGGGGCCGAACAGGTCGACGGCCAGCAGGTCAATATCCTGCCGCAGATTGGAAGCGATCAGCTTGGTCAGCGAGGTGAGCGGACCCGGCTTTTCCCCGCGCGCGATCTTCGACAGGATCTTCAGCTCGATCATTTCCAGCGACTGCGTCTCAAGCTTGAGCCGTGCGACGCGGCGGCGCCAGTCGCGGTCGTCGGACAGCTTGCCGCCGTTCCCATCCGACATGTCCTGCGATAGCTGGTACAGCTGGTCGAGGTCATAGGACAGCTTGGGCGCATGGCACGATCCGCCGCGCTCGTTCTCAAGCAGGAACTTGGCGATGGCCCAGCCCTGCCCTTCCTCGCCGACAAGGTCTTCAGCCGGAACCTCGACATTCTCCATGAAGACCTGGTTGACCTCGTGGTCGCCCGCCAGCGTCAGGATGGGCCGGACCGAGATGCCCGGCTGTTCCATGTCGACCAGCAGAAAGCTGATGCCCGCCTGCTTCTTCACGTCGGGATCGGTGCGCGCCAGCACGAACATCTTGTTCGACCAATGCGCGTGGGTGGTCCAGATCTTGGACCCGTTGAGGATATATTTGTCGCCTTCCTTCACCGCGCGCGTCTGCAGCGAGGCAAGGTCCGACCCGGCATTGGGCTCGGAAAAGCCCTGGCACCAGTAATCCTCGCCCGACAGGATGCGCGGCAGATATTTCTTCTTCTGCGCTTCGGTCCCGAAATTGAAGATCACCGGCGCGACCAGCTTCAGCCCCAGCACGGTCAGGTTGGGCGCGCCCGCCAGCGCGCATTCCTTTTCGAAGATATAGCGCTGGGTCGGGGTCCAGCCGGTACCACCGACATCTGCAGGCCATTGATAGGACAGCCAGCCCTGCTTGTTCAGCGCCTCGTTCCAGTCCTGCCCGATCTCCGGCTCGACGAAGACGGTTGGCGAAGCCTCCGCACCCTCGCGGATGCGGTCGGTGAGGTTTTCGGCCAGGAAGGTGCGGACCTCGTCGCGAAAGGCCTTTTCCTCGGCGCTCAGCTCGATATCCATCTCATCGCTCCAATATGGTGACCGCGGACACGCCGGGGGCACCGTAAACGTGGCTATAGGCGGTTTTCGGATCGCCCTGCACTTGCCGCGCACCGCCCTGCCCGCGCAATTGCACGACATTCTCGTACACCTGACGCAGACCGGATGCGCCGATCGGTTCGCCGCAGGCAAGGCAGCCGCCATCGGTGTTGACCGGCAGGCTGCCGTCCAGCTCGGTCAGGCCCTGCGCCAGCCAGCTTTCCTGTTCGCCGGCCTTGCAGAAACCGTTCTCGGCCATGTGCATCAGTTCGGCCCCGGCCTCGGTGTCCTGCAATTGCGCGACGTCGATGTCGGACGGGCCGATCCCCGCGATCTCGAACGCGTCGCGGCTGGCGATGCTGGTCGCGGTGCCGCCGCCGTCGACATCGGTGCTGGGGGCGAATACCTCGAAACTGCCGGGCGGGCGGGTGCGCATGGTCGCCGCCTTCAGCCGGATCGGCGTGATGCCCAGTTCGCGCGCCTTCTTCTCGCTGGCCAGCAGCAGCGCAACGCCGCCCTCTGCCGGAGAGCAGAACATGTATTTCGAATAGGGATCGGACACCATCGGCCCGTCCAGGATCACGTCCAGCGGCACCGGCTCTCGCCGCCAGGCATGCGGCGCGCGCGATCCGTTGCGGAACGCCTTTTCGGCGACCAGCCCCAGCGTCTTTCGCGATATTCCGTTCAGCGCCATATAGCGCATGATCTTGCAGGCGAAGAACTGGGTGGTGACCATATACCCCGCCTCGCCGTACCATTCGGGGAGGTTGTATTCGGCAGGCTTGGCATCGAACGCGCCGCGCGGATGCTTGTCGAAACCGACAGCAAGGCCAATCTCCGCCTCGCCCGACTTGATCGCCATCTGCGCGGAAAACAGCGCCGATCCGCCCGCCGCGCAGCCATTGCGGACATTGATGAACTGCACCCCGGTCAGGCCAAGCTGGTCGACCATGGTGTCGGGATTGCCCGCCGCGTCCGATGCGCCATAGGCGAACTGGACGTCCTTCCATTCCAGACCCGCATCCTGCATCGCCTGACGCACGGCAAACACGCCCTGGTCGACCCCGCTCATCCCCTCGGTCCGGCCAAACGGGTGGATACCGATGCCGATGATGCAAACGTCGCCCATCACGCCGCCTCCGCCTGTGCGCCCGCGGCGGGGCGGAACGCGGGGATCAGCACGCTTTCGCCATCGGCCTTGTCGAAGGGGGCAGGCTCGAACTCCAGCTTCATGCCGATGCAGATCGCATCGAAATCGACGCCGGTCAGCCGCGCCTCGACGATGGTTTCGCCGGGCAGTTCAACATAGCCGATGGGGTAAGGCTCGAATGCCTCGGGCCCGGCATAGGGCGGGCTCTTGGGACGAAAGCGCTGGATCGTATAGCTCCACAAGGTGCCGGTGCGCGACAGGGGAACAGGCTCGAAACGGTCATTGGCGGGACAGGGAAAGACGATGCGGCCGGTTTCCCGGTCACGCCCGCCGATCAGGCGCGGCGGGTTTTCGGGCGTGAAAAGCCCTTCTGCTATCGCATCCATTCCAGTCCCCTCCGCCCGGTTGGCGGGCATGATTCGTCTTGTCGTTGACGCATCTAAGCGCAAAGCCGGACAGGATGCATGCTGCCCAAATTGCTAGGCGGCCTGTCGCGCGGGCGCGAAAACGCGCCGTTCGGCACCCGACCGGACGGCCAGCGCGCCCGTAAATCGTGGTCAGTTGACCGAGAGATAGCCCAGCTGCGCCGCCTTGAAGACGGTCTGGCTGCGGTTGACCGCGTTCAGCTTGGTCGAGGCATTGTGAATGTGGAACCGCACCGTCGCCCTGCTACGCGAGATGATCATGCTGATTTCCATGTCGGTCTTGCCGATGGCGGCCCAGCGCAGGCATTCCACCTCGCGCTTCGACAGGCGCGAACCGGGCGGCAGCGCCTCCATGTCGGCCATCGCGCGGGTATAGCTGCGGATGAAGGCGCGCGCATAGATGCCCAACATCGCGCCATATTTGCCGAACTCTTCCGACAGGTCCACGCGCGAGGTGTCGATGGGATTGAAGCTGACCGCGCCGATCTTGCCGAACACCATGTGCACCGGGACCACGATCGCCGCCCGCGTGCGCGCCCGGCTTTCGAAATTATTGAGGTCGATCGCATCCAGATAGGGATTGGGGATCGGCAGGTGGAACCCGTCCTGGTTGATCCAGAAGGGATCGTTCTCGAACCGGCAGGCCGAGGTGATCGGCGATTCCAGCGCGATGCGCGGGCTGCGCCACCACGCATTCTCGCTGTCGGACCAGCCGAAGATCTCGCTGGCAAGGATATTGCCGTCGGTATCGACGGGCGTTCGCTTGTCTGCGATGTCATGCGCGGGGGCCGCGCGCATGTCGTGCTCCGCCGCGATCTCCGCCAGCGCGGTTGCCGCCGGCCGAATGTCGTCGGGCGTGACGATGGTGACATCGTCCAGCCGGTCGATGGTAAACTTGGTCATGTGATACCTCTCCGCCCGCGACGATAGTCAGCGCCCCCGCAAAGGACAATGCGCTATTTGGTAACCGAACGCCGCACGAAGCGTGTTTTGGGAATACCCTATTATTTTGCAGAGCCTTCGCGCCGCCGCTTTGCTGCTACCCCTTCCGGCGGAGAGGAGCAGACGATGAACTTCGAACTTACCGAAGACGAGGAAATGCTGAAGGCCGTGGTCGAACGATTCGTCGCCGACCGCTATGATGTCGAAAAGCGCCGCAAATATCTGAAGGAACCCGGCGGCTACAGCGCCGAGAACTGGTCGGTGCTTGCCGAGCTGGGCCTGCTGGCGATCCCGTTTTCCGAAGACGATGGCGGCCTCGGGCTCGACGCGACGGCGCTGTCTGTGGTTTTCCAGGCGCTGGGCCGCGGCATCGTGGTCGAACCTCTTCTGGAAAGCGCCATACTGCCAGGCCTCTATCTGGCCGCCAGCCTGTCGGGCGAGACGCGCAGCGAATGGGTGGAAGCGATCCTTGCCGGCGAACGCCGCGTCGCTTTGGCGCGCGCAGAAGCGGGGATGCAGGATGCACAGTGGTCGGTCGCGCTGAGGGACGGTGCGAACGGATCGGCCGTGTTGTCGGGACGCAAGCCCTATGCCATCGCGGGCGGTGAGGCCGACGCCTTTATCGTGGCCGCCCCGCAGGAGGACGGCGCGCAGGCACTGTTCCTCGTCCCTGCCGATGCCGAAGGGCTTGAGCTGCGCGAATGGCGGTTCGCAGACGGCAGTTTCACCGCATCTCTCATTCTGGACGACGTAGAGGTTCCCGCCGACCATCGGCTGACCCTGTCCGAAGGCATGAGTGAGCGGATCGAGACGCTGGCGACGCTTGCCCGGACCTCCGAGGCATTGGGCGTGATGGACGCCATGTTCAAGGAAACGCTGGATTATCTGCGCACGCGCGAACAGTTCGGCACCAAGATCGGCAAATTCCAGGCGATCCAGCACCGCATGGCGGCGCTCTACGCCACGCTGGAGCAAAGCCGTTCGCTGATCGACACCGCCATCGTCAGCGAGGGGACCGAGCGCTTTGCTGCCAATACGCTAGGCGCGCGGGCATTCATCGCCGAGCATTCGCTGAAACTGGGGCACGAGATGATCCAGATGCACGGCGGCATGGGCATCACCGACGAGCTGACGATCGGGCAGGCGCACAAGCGGCTGCTGGTCCTCTCGCGCTGGCCCGAACAGCCGCACGCGACTTTGGATCGCTATGCGGAGGCGATGTAGCGGTTCAGCGCATTCCTCCACAAAGGGACAGGCGCTGCGCTCCCGGCTGGTTTGCTAAGGTGCAGGCAAGGCAAAAAGACCGGGAGAGCGAGACATGAACCAGCAGACAGCCGTTCCGCAACCGATGGACGGACGCGACCCTTCGAACCTGCGCGGCGATGCGATCACGGGCGACCGCTATTATTCAAGGGAATTCGCGCAGAAGGAATGGGACCATCTGTGGACCAAGATCTGGCACATTGCCGGACGCACCGCCGATATCCCGGAGGCGGGCGATTTCCTCGTCCATAATTTCATGAAGGAATCGGTGATCGCGGTGCGTCAGGACGACGGATCGGTTCGCGCCTTCTACAATTCATGCGGCCATCGCGGCATGCGCATGGTCGACCAGTCCAGTTCGGTCGACGCGTTCCATTGTCCCTATCATGGGTGGAAATGGGGCAAGGACGGCGTGCTGGTCCATGCTCAGGACGCCGATGTCGATTTCGCGCGTGGCAATCCGTGCGGAAAGCTGAAGCTCAATGAGCTGCGCTGCGACACATGGGGCGGTTTCGTGTGGTACACGATGGACGATGACGGTCCGTCGCTGGAGGAGTATCTGGAGCCGATGGTCGCGCTCTATCGCGGCTATCCCATGGATACGGCGGTGCGCGTCGCGTGGTACCGGATCGAGCTGAACGCCAACTGGAAATTCGTCACCGACAATTTCTCGGAAAGCTATCACACCCGCACCGCGCACCCGCAGGTGCCGCCATGGATCGACCAGGATGTCGATTCCGCCCGGCACGAGATGTGGCCCAAGGGCCATGGCCGCACGGTCCAGCCGATGCGCCCTTCGCTGTCGGACCGGCCCGAAGGCGGCGGCAATGCCATGTTCGAGGCGGAATTGCGCAAGTGGGACATCGATCCCGGCAAATACGACAGCTACGAGGATTTCGCGTTCCAGGGCTGGAAGGATCTGAAGGCCGCCAAGCAGAGATTGTGGGCCGAGAAGGGCTATGTCCACTACAAGGATATGAACGACGAGGAGATCACCGACAGCCCGCACACGGTGATCTTCCCAAATGTCACCATCAGCTTCCTGCCCGACAATCTGGTCTTCTTCCGGTCCGAACCGCATGCCGAGGATCCGGAGAAATGCTATTTCGACCTGTGGTGCATGGCCTTCCCGGTTGAAGGCCAGACCGAGGTGGAATCGATCATGGCGGGGCCAAAACCGCTACGCGAAGTGCTGGAATGCGAACACCGCAGGTTCGACGGCGGCGAAGGCATTCCCGAGCTGCGCGACCAGATCGTGTTTCAGGACATGGAACTGGCCGAGAACATGCAGGCGGGCATGCATTCGCGCGGATACAAGGACGCCTATCTGTCCGATCAGGAAACCCGCGTGCGCTTTTTCCACGAGGTGCTGAACGACTGGCTGGAGGGCCGCCGACCGTAAACAGCGCCGCCCCGCCCCCTGTCCTTTAGCCCAGTATCCTGCGCCTCTCCCGCCGAAATATAACAGGTGTTATAAAAAGGGAGAAGCAGGATGGCGAAGGATGTGAACTGGAGCTGCGAGGCCGATGTGGTCGTGCTCGGTTCGGGCGGTGCGGCCATGACGGCGGCCATCGCGGCGCATGATTTCGGCGCGAAGGACGTGGTGATCCTGGAAAAGACCGGCATGGTCGGCGGCACCACCGCCATGTCGGGCGGCATGCTTTGGATCCCCGGCAACCATCACCAGATCGAAGCGGGGATCGAGGAGGATGACGAGGATGTCGTCGCCTATCTCGATGCGCTGGCGCCGGGCCAGCTCGACCCCGATACGCTGATGGCGTTCATGGAAACCGGCCCCGAAATGATCCGCTGGTTCGAAGATCACACCCCGGTGCGCTTTCACGCCTTTGCCGATTTTCCCGACTATCAGCCCTATATGCCCGGCGCGAAGCCCGACGGCGGGCGTTCGCTGGATAACGAGGCGTTTTCGTTCGAGCGGCTGGGCAAATGGGCGGCCCGCGTCAATCCCAGCAAGATGGCCTATCCCTTGCGCGGCAGCCTGATGGAAGCGACCACCGGCGCGCTGGACGAGGCGAAGCTGGCCGAACGGGAAGCGGGCGATTATCGCGGGCTGGGGCAGGCGCTCGCCGGATCGCTGTTCCTTGGCGTGGTGGAACGCGGCATTCCGGTTGAATTCGAGACGCGCGCCCGCCGGCTGGTCAAGGAAGAGGGCCGCGTGATCGGCGTCATTGCCGAGGATGCGGACGGCAAGGACATCGCCGTGCGCGCCCGCCGCGGGGTGGTGATCGCCACCGGCGGCTTCGAATGGAACGAGTCGCTGGTGAAGACCTTTCTGCGCGGCCCCCTCACCGGCCCCGTCAGCGTGCCCGAGAACGAGGGCGACGGCCTGCTGATGGCGATGGAAGCAGGCGCTCAGCTCGGCAATATGAGCCATGCCTACTGGATGCAGAGCGCGCTGGAATTCAAGCCGCAGCACCGCGACGCCAAACCCAATTACATGCTGGGATCGGACGAACGCGCCCGCCCCGGCGCGATCCTCGTCAATCGCAAGGGACAGCGCTTCGTCAACGAGGCGGCGAACTACAACGCCATCGGCAAATCGCTGCATGCGTTCGACGCGGGCACGCACAGCTATGCCAACCTGCCCTACTGGCTGATCATCGACCAGCGTTACCGCGACCGTTATCCCACATTCAACACGCCGGCGGGCGGGCCGGTGCCGTCCTACATGATAGAGGGCGCGACGCTGGAGGAACTGGCCGAAAAGGCGGGCATCGATCCGGCAGGACTGGCCGCGACGGTCGCGCGCTTCAACGAGATGGTTCGCGGTGGCCACGACGACGATTTCCAGCGCGGCGACAACAGCTATGACAACTTCTACATGTGGGGGGACACCTCATACGACCCGCCCTTCCGCACGCTGGGCGCGATCGACCAGGGCCCGTTCTTCGCCGTGCAGATGGAGTCGGGCGCGCTGGGCACCGCTGGCGGGCCGAAGACCAACGCCAATGCGCAAGTGCTGGACTGGAACGGCGACGTAATTCCCGGCCTCTACGCAGCAGGCAATGCGATGGCCGCCGTTCTGGGCGAGGCCTATGGCGGCGCGGGCGGGACGCTGGGGCCGGGCATGACCTTCGGCTTTATCGCGGGCCGCCATCTGGGGACGCATATCCCCAATCGCTAGGTGGCGGACCCCTCGGGGATGAGGCTGGAGGCGACGAGGCGCAGGATTTCAATCTGCCGCGCCGGCGGCCAGCCCTCGGGATCGAACACCGCCTGCGTCGCGATTCCCGCCACATTGGACAACAGCGCCTGCGCCACCAGCCGGGCCTTTTCGCCATCCTCCATCGTGCCGGTCTGCAGGAGAGCGCGGTGGAACAAATCCACCGCCTCGCGGCTGCGCTGTTTCTGTTCGGTCAGGAATGCGTCGTCGCCCGTCGCCCTGCCCCAGAAGGCCAGCCAGATCCGCCAGCGATCCGCCCTTTGTTCGTCGAGCGGCAATATGGCGCCGATGCAATCCACCAGCGCTCCGCCTGCCTGCGCAGCGCGTTCGACCTCGGCGACGGTCTCTTCCATGCGCAGGCGATAGGCCGACAGCAGCAGATCCTGCTTGCCGCGAAAATAATGCGACACGATCGAGGTACTGCAATCGGCCGCACGCGCGATCTCGCGGATGCTCGCGGCCTCAAGGCCGTGGCGCGCGATATGGGTCGCGGCAATATCCGCCACTGCATCGCGGCGGGCCTGATGGTCGACGATCTTGGGCATTGGCTGGGCGGGCAATCCATGGGCGGCATCGGAAACAGCGCCGTTCTTCCGTGAAATGGCGCATACCGCAAGCTGGCGATAAGACCAGACGCTTGCCCCGCCTGTCAGCGCTGCTAGCGTTCCGCCCGATGAATGCCGCCGCGCCGCCCTATCCCCGCACGATCCGCCTTGGCGAAGGACCGCCGCGCGATCCCCCGCGCGCGCTGGCGCAGGAACAGCCTGTCGCGTTCGAATTCAACGGGCTGGCCTATGCGGTGATGCTGGCGACTCCCCGCGATCTTGAGGATTACGCGGTCGGCTTCACCCTTGCCGAGGGGTTGGCGGTCAGCGCCGAGGAGATCATCGCCATCTCCATCGCGCCGGTTGACAAGGGCACCATCGTGCGCGTCACCCTGCCCGACGCTCGCGCCCAACCATTGCGCGAACGCCTGCGGCTGCGACTTGTCGAGGGAAGCTGCGGCCTCTGCGGCCTCGAAAGCATCGAGGAAGTGCTGCGCCCCCTCCCCCGCCTGACCGCCCGGCCCCGCATCGATGCAGGCGCGATAGGCCGCGGTTTGGCCGGACTGCGCGATCACCAGCCGCTGGGGCGCGACACCGGCGCAATGCATGCCGCTGCCTTTTGCGACGCGGACGGCGCGATCCTGTTCGCGCGCGAGGATGTCGGGCGGCACAACGCGCTCGACAAGCTGGTCGGCGCGATGATGCGCGCGGGCGCCGATCCCCGGTCGGGCTTCGTGCTGCTGTCGGCCCGCTGCTCGTGCGAGCTGGTGGAAAAGACCGTGCGGGCGGGCGTGCCGGCGCTGGTCACGATTTCCGCCGCCAGCGACCTCGCCCTGTCTCGGGCGCGGGAATCCGGCCTCACCCTCGTCTCGCTGGCGCGGGCCGACAGCGCGCTGGTGATGCACGATCCGCATGACCTTTTGGGCTGAACCGCCCTTCTTCGTTTGAAAAGGGACCGATGCGGCGGGACATTCGTTACCGTCGCAGCATCCGCGAAAGGACATCCCATGGCCGACGATCTTCCCCGCCCGCACCAGTATGATTACGCCACCGGCGGCTGGGGATCCGTCAAGGGCATGACGCGGATCGAGCTGAAGGCCAAGGCCGCGCCCGGCGCATTGCTGACATTGAAGGACCAGAACAAGCCGGGCGGCTATATGTGCTCCTCCTGCGCATGGACCAAGCCCGAGGATCCGCACGCGTTCGAATTCTGCGAGAACGGGGCGAAAGCCACGCTGTGGGACCTCACGATCGATCGCTGCACGCCCGAATTCATGGCGCGTCACACGGTGACCGAATTGCGCGGACTGGGCGATTACGCGCTCGAACGGCTGGGCCGCCTGACCGAACCGATGCGCTATAATCCCGCCACCGACCGGTACGAACGCGTCGCATGGCGCACCGCCTTTGACGAGATCGGCGCGCAATTGCGCCAGTTGGACCCAAAGTCGGTAACCTTCTACGCCAGCGGCAAGGCGGCGCTGGAACCGTCATACCTCTATGCCCTGTTCGCCCGCGCCTATGGCCATAACAATCTGCCCGACAGTTCGAACATGTGCCACGAGACGACCTCGGTGGGCCTCAAGAAGGTAATCGGATCGTCCGTCGGCACCTGCCAGATGGACGATTTCGACCATGTCGACGTCATCTTCTACATGGGCCAGAACCCCGGCACCAATTCCCCGCGCATCCTGCACACGCTGCAAAAGGCGGTGCAGCGCGGCTGCAAGATCATCGTCTTCAACCCGCTGAAGGAAAAGGGCCTGCGCGAATTCGTGAATCCGCAGAACCCGATCCAGATGACCATCGGCAAGCCGACCAGGATCGACCACATGTATTGCCAGGTGCGCCCCGGCGGCGACATCGCGGCGCTGATGGGCGTGTGCAAGCGCGTGCTGGAACTGGACCGCGAGGCGCGCGAGAAAGGCGCGGCAGACGTGCTGGACCGCGCGTTTCTTGACGCGCACACCACCGGCTTCGACGCCTTCCTCGCCAAGGTGGAATCGACCGGCTGGGACGAGATCGAGCGCGCCAGCGGCCTTTCCCGTGCCGAGATGGAAGAGGCGGGCGACATCTATGCCAAGGCGGGCAATGTCATGGGTATCTATGGCATGGGGCTGACCCAGCATGTCCACGGCTCGCAATCGATCGGCATGCTGGTCAACCTGCTGCTGCTGCGCGGCAATATCGGGCGCAAGGGTGCGGGATGCTCGCCCATTCGCGGCCATTCCAACGTGCAGGGCCAGCGCACTGTCGGCATTACCGAGAAGGTCAAGCTGGCCCCGGTGGAGAAATACCGCGAATTGTTCGACCTCGAAACGCCGGAGGAGGACGGGCACAATACGGTCAGTTTCCTCGAAGGCGTGCTCGATGGATCGAACAAGGGTTATATCGGGCTGGGCGGCAATCTGGCGAAAGCCGTGCCCGATCATGAGCTTGTGCACGAGGCATGGGGCAACATGGAACTGACCGTCCATGTCGCGACCAAGCTCAACACCACGCATTGCATGCCGGGAAAGAACAGCTGGATCCTGCCCTGCCTCGTCCGCGCGGAGGAGGACATGCAGGCCGGCGGCAGCCAGTGGGTCAGCATGGAGGACAGCTTCAGCCATATCTATGGCAGCCGATCGTCCCGCACCCCCGCCAGCCCCCATCTGAAAAGCGAAACCGCCATCGTCTGCGGCCTGGCCAAGGCAACGCTGCAAGGCAGCCACCCGAAACTGACCTGGGACGAATGGACAGACGATTATTCCCGCGTCCGCGACTGCATCGCCGCCACCTATCCCGACGAATTCCACGACATGAACGCCCGCATGAACAAGCCGGGCGGCTTCTATCGCGGCAATGCCGCGCGCGAGCGTGAGTGGAAGACCGATAGCGGCAAGGCGGAGTTCACCGATCCCACCACGCTGAACGCCTGCGGCATCGGCGACGCCGAGGGGCGCTTCCACCTCGTCACGCTGCGGTCCAACGACCAGTTCAACACGACCGTCTATGGCCACGACGACCGGCTGCGCGGCCTGTCGGGCAGCCGCATGATCGTGATGATGAAGCCGGAAGACATGCGCGCCCATGCACTGGCCGAGGGCGACATGATCGCGCTGGTCACCGATGCGGGCGAGGCACCCGGCGGGCGCAATGAAACGCAGCGTCGGGTCGGCGGATTGAAAGTGGTGCCCTATGACCTGCCCACGGGAACGCTCGCGGGCTATTTCCCCGAGGTTAATCCGCTGATCCCGCTATGGTATCACGACAGGCTGTCGCAGACCCCCGCCAGCAAGGGCGTGCCCGTCCGCATCGAACGGGCCTGACGCCGCGCGGTCGTCTGCCTATTCCATCGCCTGATAGATCAGGGCGCGCAGCTTGCCGGGAATGTCATTGTCGCCCGAGGGGAGCAGCTGGACCATGTAGGACACGGTCAGGTGCTCCTTGGGGTCGACCCAGTACTGGCTGGCATAGGCCCCGCCCCAGCCGAATTCGCCTTCCGATCCCGGCTCGCCCGCCAGCCCCAGATCCTCGCGGATCGCGAAGCCGAGGCCAAAGCCCTTGCCCGCCGCATAGCCGATCTCGGGCACGAGATGGTTCACCGTCATCAGCTCGACCGTCTTAGGGCTGAGGTAGCGCCGCCCGTCCAGCTCGCCGCCCCGCCGCATCATCTCGAGAAAACGGCTGTAATCCGCTGCCGTCGACAGCAGCCCCGCCCCGCCCGAAAACGCGACGCGCGGCCCGTCGAGATAATGGCCCTGCCCGAACGGCTTCTCGCTGCCCGCATTGGCGGCATCGGGCGCACGGCTGCTGCCGTCTTCCTCATCCGCATAGACCACCGCCAGCCGGTCCGCCTTGCCGCGCGGCAGATAGAAAGAGGTGTCCTTCATCCCCAGCGGCTCGATCAGCCGCTCGCGCAGGAACGCGTCCAGCGTCTGCCCGCTGATCGTCTCGACCACCACCCCAAGAATGTCCGTGTTATAGCCATAGACGAACGCCTCGCCCGGCTGCCGCGCCATGGGCAGCGCCGCCATGCGGGCGACGACGGCGGACACAGGCTCGTCCCGGTTCGCGAAATACCAGTGGGTGATCCCCGCCTTGCGCCATGCATCCTCTGCCGGACCGTCACCATAGGAAATGCCCGCCGTATGCGTCAGCAAGTCGCGGATCGTGATCGGGCGCTTGGCGGGCACCACGTCATAGCCGCCCCCCTCGCGCGCCACGGCGACAGTCGTGTCCTGCCATTCGGGCAGATGCTTGCCGACCGGATCGTCGAGCAGCAGGCGGCCTTCCTCCACCAGCATCATCGCGGCCACGCTGGTCAGCGCCTTGGACTGAGAGGCGATGCGAAAGATCGTGTCCTCGCGCATGGGGGCCCGCGCCTCGCGGTCGCGCCAGCCCACGGCCCGCGAATAGACGTCGCGTCCGTCCTGCTGCACCATTACCACCGCGCCCGCGATGCGGTTCTCCTCGACCTGCTGCTCCAGAAGGGCTGTGATGCGTTCCAGCCTTTCGGCCGAGAAACCATGCGCAGGTGCCTGCTCGGCAATGGCCGCGGTCTGCGCGGCGGCAGGCCCTGCCGGAACCGTCAGTGCCGAGAATGCCAGAATGGCGGGGAATATTTGCGCAATCACCGGTTTCAACCGCCGTCTCCCTTTCGTCATGTCCTGCCGCCGCGCGATCATTTGCGCTGCACCTTCATCGCCGATCCGTCATAGACCAGCGCATATTCGCCATTGGGCGCAAAGTCGGGCGCCTGCGCCGCGCCGGGGTCATGGAAGCGCACCGATATGGCGCGGTTTCGCGCCATGCTGTCGAACTCGCCCTGCCGCGCGCCGATGGTCAGCGTGCCGCTCGCCTCGTCCCATTGCAGCGGGATTTCGGACCGCGCGCCCTGCTCGTATGCGCGGGTCGTGCCCTCATCCTCGTGCCAGATGAATTGGCCGTCCGCGCCGGTGAAGACATGCAGCACGACCGGGCCATCGGGCTTCTCGCCGGTGTGCTGGATCGCGGGGCCGGTCGGGACGATGGATCCGGCGCGCACGAATACCGGTATGCTCTCCCGCGCGGCGGCGGCGGCGATCGCCTGTCCGCCGCGGTGGAATGCGCCGCTGCGCCAGTCGTACCAGTCGGCGCCTGCGGGCAGATAGACCTGCCGCTCGCGCGCTCCGAACTCGGTAACAGGAGCTATCAGGAACGCCTTGCCGAACATGTACTGGTCGTCGATGTCCCACACGCGCCGGTCACCTGCGAAATCCATCGCCAGCCCGCGCATGATCGAACCGTCGCGCCAGTAAGTGTCCGCCGCGACCGAGTAGATATAGGGCATCAGCCGGTAACGCTCTTCCAGCGATCCGACCATCGCATCGTACATCGCCCGGTCGTCCTTCGCGAGTTCGTAGACCTCGCGGAACGGAAACTCGCCGTGGCTGCGGAACAGCGGGGTCCATTGCCCGAACTGGAACCAGCGCAGGTACAGCTCGCGCCATTCGTCCTGATGCGCGGGGTCCTGCTGCGTATAGCGATCCTCGACCGAAAATCCGCCGATGTCGTGCGTCCAGTTGGGAATGCCCGACATCGACAGGTTCACGCCCGCCGAGATCTGGTCGCGCAGATCGTCCCAGCGCGCCGCGACATCGCCCGACCACAGCGCCGAACTCGCGCGCTGGATGCCGCCGAAGCCCGACCGCGTCAGGATGAAGGGCCGCTTGTCCGGCTGCGCCTCGCGCAGGTTCTCGGCAAAGCCCAGCGCGTGGATCAGCGGATAGGAATTGAACACCGCAGCGCCGGGGCCGCGCGCGGTCGGGCCCATCTGGTATTTGCGCTCTTCGATCGAAAGGTTGGAGTGCCAGTCCGGCTCCACCGCATCCAGCCACCATGCATCGAAACCCTTCGACACCAACGCCTCGTCGATCTGCTTGAAATACAGGTCGCGCGCGTCCTTGGTATAGGGGTTGTAGAACGTATTGGCATAGCCCGGCCCGACCCAGTCCTTCTGCCCCGCCTCAAGCGGACGGCGATAGAGGAAGCCCTGTTCGTCCAGCTGCTTGCCGTATTCCGTATCGGGATAGAACTTGGGCCAGACCGAGATCATGATGTTGCCGTCCATCGCATGGACCTCGTCCACCATGCGATCGGGGTCGGCAAAGCGCGAGGCGTCGAATTCATGGCTGCCCCACCTGGGATCTTCCCAGTACCGCCAGTCGAGCACGATATTGTCGATGGGGATCCGCCGTTCGCGATAGGTGCGCAGCACGTCCAGCAGCTGGTCCTGCGTCTCGTAACGCTGGCGGCTCTGCCAGAACCCATAGGCCCATTTGGGTAGCATGACCGCCTTGCCGGTCAGCGCGCGATAGCCCGCGATGGCGCCGTCGATGCTGCCGTCGCCCGCGACGAAATAATAATCGATGCCCTTGCCCACTTCGGACGAGAGCCAGACCGAATGGCGATCCGCCTCGGGCAAGGGATCGCTGCCATACAGCGCGATATAGCCCTGGTTCGGCTCCCACTCGATCCGCAGCTCGACCGGCTCGCCCGCCTGCATCGGCAGTTCGAAATTATGGAACCAGGGGTTCCAGTTCTGCCGCCAGCGGTTCAGCACTTCTTCGCCATTGGCGAAGACCTTTACATAGCTCGACGAATAGAGCCGGAACTTGTGCGTGCCCGTCGCCTCGGGCCGGACGGTGCCGGTCCAGACCACCTTCTGCTTCTGCGCGGAGATGCCAGCGGTATTCTGCCCGCTTTCGGGCGTGGCGATGGTGCCCGCCTTCGCCGCCTCGGGCCATTTCGCCTGGTCGCGGATGAACTGGTAGTTGATCGCGGGCTCCACCTGCCGCACCGCCAGATCGTCGCCGAGGTAATATTCCGCCTGCCAGCCGGGCTTGCCATCGGTGGTGACGGTCAGGCCCCCCTCGTCCGCTCCGGCGCCGACAAGCTGCGGCGCGCGCGGATCGCCGAAGCGGGTGATGGATTCGTTGTCCCACAAGAGGCCATATCCCCGCGTCGAGACGAGGAAGGGCACCGCGATGTCCATATTGTGCTGGGCGAGTTCGACGTCCTCGCCATTATAGTTCATCTGCCCGTTCTGGTGCTGGCCAAGGCCATAGATGCCCTCGTCCGTGCCGCGGTTGAACTGCTGGCTGATGGCGACGAAATCCTCGCCCTCGATCGTGACGGGCCGGAACGCGCCGCGCCCCGCCTCGTCCAGCAGCACCGTGCCCGCAGAATCCAGAAAGCGCACATGCCCGTCCGCCAGCCGCACTTCGGCAGTGGCGGTGGGTGTCGCGATGGTGACCATCCCGCCGCTTTCGGTCAGGGTGAAATCATCGCTCGGCCGTTCGGTCACCATCAGGCTATCGGGCAGGTCGAAGCTTTCGTCCGGCAACGCGCTGACGCGAAAGCGCCCGTCGCCATAGACCAGCACGCGAAGCTGATCGGCAGGGCCGCTGTCGGGCGTGACGATCACGCCATGCTCCAGCCGCTCGACCTCTGCCGCGATGGCGGGAAAGGCGCTGGCCGACAATGCAAGCGCGGCAAGCGCGGAAAAACGGGTCTTCATTGGCCGGTGCCTTTTACTGATAGCTGCCCACGGTGACCTTCAGGAGCACCGGCTGGCTGTTGAAATTCAATCCGTGGTCGGTCTGGTCGCCGTTCCACACGCGCCGCATGACAAAGCTGCCGTCCTCGGCCAGCATGCCTTCCTCGACCCGCAGCATCGCGGCGCTTTCGCCCGGCTTCGCTTCGGCAAGGGCGATGCGGACGCGCGCATTCGATCCGGCGATCAGGAATTCGTCCGCACCGGTCTGCACGATGACGGCCCCGCCCACGGACTTGCAGTCGGTGGGGTGCGGCGTGTCGGGCATCCAGGCGGCATCGCGTTCGCCGAACTGCCATTCGCCATATTGGACGGTCGCCTTCCACCGCCCCATGACCGTAGACTGGCTGGAACCGTCGGCAGGCTTGGCCGCGCCCCATGTCGGGTTCTGCGCCGCCACCCGCGCCCATGCGCCTGCCATCGGCGCGAACAGGCGGTATTTGGACGCAAACGCTTCGACCGTCTCGTCGTCCAGCTGCTGCGCGCCGAGGGGGAAGTTCGAATAATCCGTCTCATCCATCCCGAACGGGGCGAAGCCGATCGCCCCATGCCCCAGCGCGGTCCACCAAAGGCGCGCATATTCCGCCGCATTGCCGATTTCGGGGATCATCAGCGGATTGTCGGGCCTTGTATAAAGCCGCATGATCTCCGCCGCCTGACGCTCGTCGCGCATATAGATGTCGGGCGCGACCAGATCGATATGCGGGGCGGCCGCCTTCCACACATCGATCACCGGCCAGTCGGGTCCGCCGCTCGCGCCCCCTCCCTCGCCCGGCGCGGCGAAGGGATCGCTCAGCGCGGCATTGGCGTACATCGGCAGGTCCAGCACCTGCTGCCCCGCCGCCGCGATCTCGTCGATATAGCGCGCGGTGTGCCATGCGTTGAACGCGCTATCCGCCAGCGGTCCGAAAGCCTCGCGCCAATTGCCGGACTTGCCGTTGTGGCGCGCCAGCTCGTCGGGGATGGGCGCGGCGAACAGCGCATCGGCCTCCGCCGAATGGTCGCGCTTCTGGCCATAGACGCCCGCCTCGTTCTGGGGCTGCACCATGATGACGGTGTGGTCGGGATCATTTTCCCGCAGCCAGCGCATCAGCGCGACAAAGGCACGCTTGTCCGCCTCCAGCGTGCTGCGCGAATGAGGCGACAGAGCGTAATGGAGGTTGCCCTCGGGCGTCCTCATGCGGGGAAAGCGCTTGGTGTCGGTCTTCACCCACATCGGCGCATAGGACGGCCCGGTGTTCTTCCACGTCGCGAACCACAGCAGCACCAGCCGCATGTCCTGCTCGCGCGCACCCTTCAGCAGCGCCTCCAGATAGGAAAAATCGAAGCGCCCTTCCTCGGGTTCGATCTGCTCCCACGCGACCGGGATTTCCAGCGTGTTGGCGTGCAGCCGCTCCATCATCGGCCAGACCTGCGGCAGGACCGAGGGATAATTGCTGGAATTGTGGGCCTGCGCGCCCAGCATCAGGAACGGCTCGCCATCGACCATCAGCAGGTGCTTGCCGTTCTCGCTCTCGATCCGCGGCAGCGGCTGCTGCGCGAACGCGGGCGTGGCCAGCGCCACCAGTGCCGCCATTGCGCATCGCCACAATAGTGCGGTCATCGTCCCCCCTTACCCCGGCCTCGCTAGCATCGGGCCCCGTTTGGACCAGAGTGACGCCAAGCGCGCCATTTCGCAAGTAGTCAGACTAATTGCCGAACGCCGCAGCGGTGAACAGCGGCGCGGCCCGAACTAGGGGAATCTACGTGCCAGAGCGCGCGAGCTGGAAGAAATTATAAACAAAATCACTCTATTGCGTTCCGGCCATTGGTGACTTCTCGCCATCGGGACACGGAGTTATCATGCGCATACTGGCCTGCCTGGCATTCGAGCACGACTGGCGGCTGGTGCTTCTGGCCGCTTTCATCTGCACAATCGGCGCCTTCGTCTCGATCATGCTGTTCAAACGAGCGATCGAGGAAGACAGCGCCTCGCGCTTTCACTGGTGTTTCCTGGCTGCGGTGGCCGCCGGATCGGTGACCTGGGCCACCCATTTCATCGCGATGCTGGGCTATCACTCGCTTGTGCCTGTGACGTTCGACGGCCCGCTGACGGTCATATCCGCGGTGATCGCAGTGGCGGGGATCGGCGCCGGTCTCTTCATCGCAACAACGATGCGGCAGCGGACGGCGACCCTGCTGGGCGGCGGGATCATCGGGCTGGCCATCGCCGCCATGCATTATGTCGGCATGTTCGCCTATCGCGCCGAAGGTGTCGTTCACTGGCAATCGTCATATGTCGCCGGTTCCGTCGCGATCTCGGTCCTGCTGTCGGTTGCCATGATCGACCGGCTGTTCGCATCGCGCGGCCGGCGGCCAGACGCCGCATGGGCGCTGTTCGTGACCGCCATCGTCGGCCTGCATTTCACCGGCATGGCCGCGTTTTCGGTGACCCCGATACCGGGCCTGCCCGCCGCCTCGAACGCCGAGGCCTTCGCCGCCTTGGCATCGGCCATCGCCATGGTCGCGGCGATCATCGTCGGCGCCGGCGTTTCGACCTATCTGGTGGAACGGCGCACCCACGACGCATCGCGGGCGGAGCTTGCGCATATCGCGATGCACGACAAGCTGACCGAACTGGCCAATCGCCACAGCTTTGCCGATGCGCTGGAACAGGAATGCGAAAACCTGGCGGACGCCCGCCACGCCTTCGGCCTGCTGCTGATCGACCTCGACCGGTTCAAGCCGGTGAACGACATGCTGGGTCATCCCATGGGCGACATCATCCTGCAGAAGGTCGCGGCGCGGCTGTCGGCCGCCGCGCGGCAGACCGATCTGGTCGCGCGCATCGGCGGAGACGAATTCGCCATTATCGTGCGCGGACAGGCGGGGCGAGAGGACGTCGCCGCAATCGCCGCGCGCGTGGTCGAGATCCTGTCGCGGCCTTTCGTCGTGAAGGGCAATGTCGTCGAACTGGGCGGCAGCGTCGGCTTCAGCCTTGCGCGGCATGACGGGCGCGACGCCGAAACGCTGACGCAGCATGCCGATGTCGCACTCTACACCGCCAAGCGCAACGGGCGCGAACGCTATTGCCCGTTCGATCCGTCGCTGATGGAGGCGCTGAAACACCGCCGCTTTCTGGAGGCCGACCTGCGCCGCGCCTGCATGCGCGAGGAATTCAAGGTCGCCTATCAGCCGGTGATCGACCCGCGCAGCGGTCGCATGATCTCGGCCGAGGCGCTGCTGCGCTGGACCTGCCCGGACCGCGGCGATATTTCGCCCGCCGAATTCGTGCCCATTGCCGAAGAGCTGGGTCTGGTCTCGCGGATCGGCGCGGGCGTTCTGATGCAGGCCTGCCGCGACGCGGCCACATGGCCCGCCGAGATCGACGTCGCGGTCAATATCTCACCGGTCCAGCTGCTCGATCCGCGCCTGCCGCAGACGGTGGTGCAGGCGCTGACCGAATCGGGGCTGGCCGCCAGCCGGCTGGAACTGGAAATCACCGAAACCGCCCTGCTCGGCAATGACGAGGCGGCGCTGAGGACGCTGAACCGGCTGCGCGAGCTTGGCATCCGCATCTCGCTCGACGATTTCGGCACGGGCTATTCCTCGCTCAGCTACCTCCACCGCTTTCCGATCAGCCGGATCAAGATCGACCGGTCCTTCGTGCGGCAATTGCCCCACGATCCCAGCAGCGTGTCGATCGTGCGCGCCATCGCGCAGCTGGGCGAAAGCCTGAACATGCAGATCACCGCTGAGGGGATCGAAACCGCAGAGCAGCTGTCCTTCATCACCGAACATGGCTGCGATCACGTGCAGGGCTTTCTGATCAGCCACGCGATTTCCTCGACCGACCTCAAGCAATGGCTCGCCGACCGCAGCGGCGCCGCCGCTGCCGCCTGAAAGGCCCGACATGCCCCTTTGCAAGCTGCTCTACACCAGCCAGAGCGCCGCCACCGCGCCCAGCCGGCCGCAGGACATCCGCCGCATCGTCGAGGAATCGGCCCGCCGAAACGAGGCGCTGGAGATTACCGGCAGCCTTGCTTATGTGGACGGCAGTTTCATCCAGGTGCTCGAAGGTCCGCACGCCGCGGTCGAGGACGTGTTCGAGCGGATCTGCTGCGATTTTCGCCATAAGGACATCAAGCTGATCGACCTTGTCACCACGCAGACGCGGCAGTTCGAAGGCTGGCACATGGGCCTGCTCGCCTCGTCGCAGGACGATCCGCTGCATAAGGAACTGGAGCAGGTCAAATATCTGGTCACCGTCAACGCCCGCACCGCGGCCGAGCATATTCGCAGCCTGATGAACCACTAACAGCGTAGGCCGGGATTGCCGGATCGGGGTTGGGCCGGATCGGGGTTGGGATTGCCGGCCGATCGCGTTAGGGGATCGGCCCTGTCCAGCCCCGAACCCCAGCCCGAACCAAGGCCGATCGATGTCCGACCCCATCCTGGAAGAAGCCGCGCCCGCCGCGAAGAGCGCCCGGATCGCCGTCAATCCGCCCGTGTTCTTCATCTCGGCGGCGCTGATCCTGGCGTTTGCCCTGTTCGGCGCGCTGGCACCGCGCTTCGCCGAAAGCGTGTTCTCGCAGGTACAGGATTTCGTCGTCCGCGATTTCGGCTGGCTCTACATCACCGCCGTCGCGGGATTTCTGGTCTTCGTCATCTATCTGATGCTCAGCCGCCACGGCGACATAAAGCTGGGCCCTTACGAGAGCGAGCCCGACTACAGCTATATCAGCTGGTTCGCGATGCTGTTCAGTGCAGGCATGGGCATCGGCCTCGTCTTCTTCGGCGTGGCCGAACCGATCCAGCATTACGCCTCGCCCCCGATCGGCGAAGGGCAGACGGTGGACGCGGCGCGGCAGGCAATGACGCTGACCTTCTTTCACTGGGGCCTGCATGCGTGGGCGATCTATATCGTGGTCGGCCTGTCGCTAGCCTATTTCTCGTTCCGGCGCGGCCTGCCGCTGACCATCCGCTCGGCGCTGTTCCCCCTGATCGGACGGCGGATCAACGGGCCGATCGGCCATGCGGTCGACATATTCGCGGTGCTGGGCACCATGTTCGGCGTGGCGACCTCGCTTGGCTTTGGCGTGCTGCAGGTGAATGCCGGCTTTGCCTATCTGTTCGGCGTACCCGTCGGCACGGGCACCCAGCTGATCCTGATCGCCGTCGTCACCGCGCTGGCGACGCTGTCGGTGTTCCTCGGCCTCGACAAGGGGGTGAAGCGCCTTTCCGAACTCAACATTGTCCTGGCCATCGCGCTGCTGGGCTTCGTGCTGTTTTCCGGCTCCACAATCTTCCTGCTTCAGGCCTTCGTGCAGAACGTGGGCACCTATCTGGGCGCGGTCGTGCCCCGTACCTTCCGCATGTATGCCTATGAACCCAATCCGTGGCTGGCGAACTGGACCCTGTTCTACTGGGGCTGGTGGATCGCGTGGTCGCCCTTCGTCGGCATGTTCATCGCGCGGATCTCGCGCGGGCGCACGATCCGCGAATTCGTCGGCGGCGTGCTGTTGGTACCGGTGCTGTTCACCTTCCTCTGGATGACGGTGTTCGGCAACACGGCCATCTCGCTCGACCTGAACGGGGTGGAGCCGATTGCCGAGACCGTGGCGAACAATCTGCCCGTCGCGCTGTTCGAAACGCTGAACGCCCTGCCGCTGGGCGCGGTGACATCGCTGATCGCGACTTTCCTCGTCATCACCTTCTTCATCACCTCGGCCGATTCCGGCGCGCTGGTGATCGACATGATCACCTCGGGCGCGGCAGAGAACCCGCCGGTATGGCAGCGCATCTTCTGGGCGATCTGCGCCGGGACCATCGCGGCGGTGCTGCTGGTGGCAGGCGGGCTAGAGGCGTTGCAGACAGCCGCCATCGCCAGCGCCCTGCCCTTTGCGGTGATCATGGTCTTCATCTGCTACGGCCTTTACCGCGCGCTGCGGCTGGAAAGCCTCGGCACCTCGACCGACCTGATGCTGATCGACAGCGCGCCCGCCACGCCCGAGCTGAGCTGGCAGCAGCGGCTGACCTCGATCATGGGGCATTTCCGCAAGCAGGACATCACCGCCTTCATGGCCGACACGGCCCGCCCCGCGCTCGACATGGTGGCGAGCGAGATGCGCGAGGGCGGTTTCGAGCCGGAGATCGCGGAGGAAGAGGACTGCCTCTCGCTCACCGTCCCGCATGGCGAGCGCGGCGCCTTTACCTATACGATCCGCAACCGGCCTTTCCTGATGCCCAGCTTCGTCTGGGCCGAAACGTCGAAGTCGAAAAACGCCGAGCAGCGCCACTTCCGCGCCATGGCGCATACTTCGCAGGGCGACACGCCGCATGACGTGACCGGCTTCAGCCGCGATCAGATCATCACCGACCTGCTCAACCGCTATGCCCGCTTTCGCCATTCGCGGCGGATGGCCTGACGCGGCCCTGCGCCTGCGCCGCAAGCAGGGCCGCGAAACTGCCAAAGGCCCAACCGCCGATCACGTCGCTGGGCCAGTGCACGCCCAGCGCCACGCGGCTGAGGCCCACCGCCAGTACGAGCAGCACGGCGAGCGCGCGGGCGACGCGCGATCGCGTCAGGAACAGCGCCAGCGCGAGATAGGTCGCCGCCGCATTGGCGGAATGCCCGCTGGGAAAGCTGAAGCTGGTCTCGGTCATATAATGGGTGACGTCGGGCCGCACGCGCCCGATCAAATGCTTCTGCACCCCCACAAGCACCCTGACCGCGGCAAGGGCCAGCACCAGTACCGCCGCATCGCGCCGCCGGCCCTGCCAGACCAGCCAGCCCACTCCGCCAAGGCCCAGCGGCACCAGCACCGCCCAGTCGCCAAGCCATGTGAGAACCCACGCCGCCGTCACCCAGCCATCCGGGCGGCCGGGATGAAGCCGCGCGATCAGCCATGGATCGAACCCCGCCCCGCCCAGCGACAGGGCCGCCAGCCAGATCAGCGCCAGCATCGCCGTGAACACCGGTATGGCAGGCGCGTCCGACCGATGCATCCTCAGCGTTTCAGCATGGCGGCAAGCCTGTTCACGATATCGCCGATCACATGGCGCAGCGAATCCAACTCATCGGGGTTCTGGCCGCCTCTCATGATTTCGGGCACCGCGCCGGCGCGCGACCGCAGATTGCGGCCCCGCGCGGTCAGCATCACGCGGACCCTGCGCTCGTCATCCGGGTCGCGCGCCCGTTCGATCAGGCCCTGCGATTCCATGCGCTTCAGCAGCGGGGTCATCGTCCCGCTGTCGAGATGGAGCCGCCCGCAGATCTCGCCCACCGTAATCCCGTCCTGCTCCCACAGCACCAGCATGACCAGATATTGCGGATAGGTCAGGCCCAGCTCGTTCAGGACCGGGCGATAGAGGCGCGTGATCAGATTGCTGGCGGCATAGAACTGAAAACACAGCTGCTGGTCGAGCGCGAGCGCGTCGGGTTTGTCTGCGGGCGAAGAGTCTGGGCCGGTCGGTTTCACGCACCCGTTCATAGCGCATTCGGGACCTCACGCCAGCGATCCAGTTGTACACAATACAATTGCGCAAAAGGAACGAACACCCCTGTGAAGCTTTTTAAGGAGGAAGGTCCCCACACCAACGCCAGACAGGAGCCACCCGCGCGATGGAACAGCTTGCAGAGGATTTCTGGAATTTTCGCGGCAGCTTCAAGATCGCGAAGATCATCGACGTCGGCACGCAAATGTCGCTGGTGCGGCGCGCCAATGGCCGGTTCCTGCTGCTCGACAGCTATGAGGTAACGGACGACGACCGCCGCGACCTGCTGCGCCTGACCGATGGCGGCAAGGCGATCGCGGCGATCCTCAACGTCCATCCGTTCCACACCTTGCATTGCCGCGCCATGCACGAGATCGCACCGGGCGCCCGGCTCATCGGCACGCGCCGCCACCGCGAACACACGCCCGGCCTGCCGTGGGAGGATGGCGCGATCGAGGATGCCGCGACGCAGGCGGAATTCGCCGACGATCTCGACTTCTCGGTCCCTGCGGGCGTCGACCTCGTGACGGCGGACGACAGCGTGCATGCAGGGTCCGTGCTGGTGCGCCACCGCAAAAGCGGGATCGTGCATGTCGACGATACGCTCAACGTGCTCTCCGCGCCGGGTCCGCTGGGCAAGGTGCTGCCGCAATCCTCGCTCAAGTTCCATCCGATGCTGTCCAAGGCGCTGCAGAAACGCGCGGGCGCGGCGGACGATTTCGCACGCTGGGCGCGCGGCATTGCCGACGACTGGGCGGGCACGCCTGTCGTCTGCGCCGCCCATTCGGCGATCCGGCACCTTCCCGAAACGTCATGGAACGAAGAGGTTCTCGATGCGCTTTCAGATGTAGACGACATGCTCGGGAAGCACCGCGCCGAATACGGCTGAGGACCCCCCGCAGCATCCCCCCGATTTGCAGAGGAATTTCCCAATGGCAGACAATCATATCACCACGATCAATCCGCTTACCGAGGAAGTGATCGAAACCTATCCGTTCATGTCCGACAAGGAAGCCGAGGACGTCGTGAAGGCCAGCCACGAGGCGTTCCTCGACTGGCGGCTGAAGAGCCTTGACGAGCGTGCGAAGGTCATCGCCGCCATCGGCAAGAAATTGCGCGAAAAGAAAGAGGAATTCGCCCAGCTGATGACCCGCGAAGTCGGCAAGCTGATCGGCGACAGCCGCGACGAGGTCGATCTGTGCGCCGCGATCTGCGACTACACTGCCAAGGAAGGCCCGGTCGCCCTTGCGGACGAAGAGCGCGAGGTCGACGGCGCGACCGCCTTCGTCAGCCATGCGCCCGTGGGCGTTGTCTATGGCATCCAGCCGTGGAATTTCCCCGCCTATCAGGCGGTGCGCTATTCGATCGCCAGCCTGATGGCGGGCAATGGCGTATTGCTCAAGCATGCCGAGAATTGCACCGGCAGCGGCGAATTCCTGCGCGATCTGTACGAGGAAGCAGGCCTGCCCAAGGGCTTGTTCGGCGTGCTGCGCATCACCCACGACCAGTCCGACGCGATCATCGCGCATGATCTTGTCCGCGGCGTCACCATGACGGGCAGCGACAAGGCGGGACGCCACATCGCCGCCAAGGCAGGCGAGGTGGTCAAGAAGACCGTTCTCGAACTCGGCTCCAACGACGCCTATCTGGTGCTGGACGACGCCGACCTCGACCTCGCGGTCAAGACCTGCGTCGCGGGCCGCCTCTACAACAACGGCCAGACCTGCGTGAACGCCAAGCGCTTCATCGTGACCGAAAAGAACTATGACGCCTTTGTCGAGGCCTATGCCAAGCAGTTCGACGCCATCGCCATGGGCGACCCGACGGACGATAATACCAAACTCGGCCCCATGGTCTCGCGAGAACAGCGCGACAAGCTGCACGAACAGGTCGAGGAAAGCGTGTCCAAGGGCGCGCGGCTGGTAGTCGGCGGCGAAGTGCCCGACCGCAAGGGCTGGTTCTACCCCGCCACCGTGCTTGCCGATGTAAAGCCGGGTCAGCCTGCCTATGAGGATGAATTGTTCGGCCCCGCCGCCTCGATCATCAAGGCGAAGGACGATCACGACGCGCTCCGCATTGCCAACAGCAGCCGCTATGGCCTTGGCGGCGGCATCTTCAGCAAGGACGTCGAAAAGGCGAAGAAGCTGGCCGCCGACTATTTCGACACCGGCATGGTCTTCATCAACAGCTTCGACGTCGCCAGCCCCAGCCTGCCCTTCGGCGGGGTCAAGGATTCAGGCTATGGCCGCGAACATGGACCCGAAGGCCTGAAGGAGTTCGTCAACGCCAAGGCCATCAAGATCGCCAAGAAGGTCGCGGCCTGATCCATGGCAGAGGTGCTGCGCTGCGATGTTGCGGTGATCGGAGCCGGCACCGCCGGCCTCGCAGCGGAAAGGGCGGCGCGCAAGAACGGCGCGTCGACCCTGCTGATCGACCCCGACTATCGCGGCACGCTCTGCGCCAACACCGGTTGCATGCCGTCCAAGCTGCTGATCGCGGCGGCGCGCGAGGCCAGCCGGATCGGGCAGGCCGATCTGTTCGGAATCCATGTCGGCGACATGCGCATCGACGGCCCCGCCGTGATGCAAAGGGTGCGGTCCGAACGCGACCGCTTTGCCCGCATGACGCGCGAATCCTTCGAAAGCCTGCCCGATGGCATCGCGCTGAAGGCCTGCGCCCGGTTCGACGGGCCGAACCGCCTCGCTCTGGACGATGGCCGGACGGTCGAGGCCAGGACCATCGTCATTGCCACCGGATCGAAGGCCGCCCTCCCCCCGCCTTTCGCGGCGCTGGGCGACCGGGTGCTGACCAATGAAACCGTGTTCGAACTGGACGATCTGCCGCGCAGCCTGGCGGTCGTCGGATCGGGCGCGATCGGCCTCGAACTCGCGCAGGCTTTCGCGCATTTGGGCGTATCGGTGAACCTGTTCGACCGCGAGGAGACGATGGGCCGGGTCCGCTGTCCCAAGGTGCATGACGCTTTGGCTGATATCGTGGGCAGCGACATGACGGTCCACCTTGGCGTCGATGTAAAACCCGAGCGTACTGACAACGGAGTGCGCGTAAGCTGGAGCGGCAAGGACGAGGGCGAAGCGGAATTCGACCTGCTGCTCGCTGCTATTGGACGACCGCCCAGCCTTGGCGCGCTCAACATCGAAAAGGCCGGGATCGAGCTGAACGACAGGGGCGTGCCGGTCCACGACCGTTCGACCATGCGTTGCGGCGACAGCGCGATCTTCATTGCGGGCGATGCCGCATCCGACCTCCCCTTGCTGCACGAGGCATCGCACGACGGCGCCATCGCGGGGCGCAATGCCGCCGCCTTCCCCGCGCCGATCCCGACAGAACGCCATGTGCCCTTCAGCATAATCTTCACCGATCCGCCGCTTGCCAGCATCGGCGAAAGCGAAGCGGATGGCGCGGTCACCGGCACGGCGGATTATTCCGATCAGGGCCGCGCACGGGTCGACGGGCGCAACGAAGGGATCCTCACGCTCTATGCCAAGGCGCCCGACGGCACGCTGATCGGCGCGGACCTGATTGCACCGGGCGGCGAACATCTCGCCCATATGCTGGCCTGGGCGATCGAGCGCGGGACCACCGCGAGCGAATTGCTCAAGCTGCCCTTCTATCACCCGACCATCGAGGAAGGGCTGAGATCCGCGCTGCGCACAATCTGCGGCGCGACCCCCATTCCCCTACCGCAAGACCAGGACACCGGCACCCCTCCCGGTGCATGAACGACAGGACTCCCCCAACATGACCGACATTCTCTTCCAGCCACTGAAACTCGGCGAGATCGAACTGCCCAATCGCGTGCTGATGGCCCCGCTTACGCGCAATCGCTCGCACGCGGACGGCACGCCGACGGACATGGCCGCGACCTATTACCGCCAGCGCGCCTCCGCCGGGCTGATCATCACCGAGGCGACGCAGATCTCCGCCATGGGCAAGGGCTACAAGGACACGCCCGGCATCTACACCAAGGACCATATCGAAGGGTGGAAACCCATCGTCGAGGCCGTCCACGCGGGCGGCGGGCGGATCTTCTGCCAGCTGTGGCACGTGGGCCGGATCAGCCATGTCTCGCTGCTGCCCGAAGGGGCGCAGCCCGTCTCGTCCAGCGCGGTTCGTGCCGAGACGCAGACCTTTACCGAGAACGGGTTCGAGGACACGTCAGAGCCGGTCGCGCTCGATGCCGAAGGGATCGCCCGCACGCTGGACGATTTCACCAATGCCGCTCGCTGCGCGAGGTATGCGGGATTCGACGGGGTGGAGGTGCATTCGGCGAATGGCTACCTCCTCGACCAGTTCCTGCAGAACGGCGTGAACCGGCGCGAGGACCAGTATGGCGGATCGATCGAAAACCGCCTGCGCCTGCTCGGCGAAGTGCTAGACCGGGTCTGCGGCATCTTTCCCGCAAACCGCGTCGGCGTGCGCTTCTCGCCGCTGGGACAGGCCAACGACATATCCGACAGCGATCCCGAAGCGATCTTCAGCGCCGCCTATCGCATGGCGAGCGAACGCAAGCTGGCCTATCTCCACGCGGTCGAGCAATTCTTCGGACAGGACAGCAGCGAGGAAGACACCGCAATGCTGAAACGGCTGCGCGCCCTGTTCGACGGCGTCTATATCGGCAACGGCTCCTATGACGGAGAGCGTGCGCGCGAGGCGCTATCCGAAGGGCGCGCCGATGCCATCACCTTTGGCCGCCCCTTCATCGCCAATCCCGACCTGCCCGAACGCATCCGCATCGGGGCCGACATGAACGAACCCGATCAGGATACCTTCTACGGCGGCGGGGCCGAGGGCTATATCGATTATCCCTTCCTGGACCCCAGGCACTGATCCACTGCGGCTTCCGTTACCGGACGATGGCGACGCCAACGCGCAGACGGGTCGTCTGGCGGTTATAGTCGAGCAGGTTTTCGCCATATCCGGCGAACGCCTGCCCGAAGACATAGAGATTGAGGTCGGTCTCCACGATCCGGTCCAGCGGATAGGACAGCTCGCCATCGATCGCGCCCTTCCCGCTTGAGAAATTGAACCGGCTGCTGGTCTTGAGGCGCAGGCCGTCGTCCTGTCCGACCTCTACCAGCAGGCCGGTCGATCCGCGATAGCGGCGGATATCCGGATTATCTTCCAGATCGCCGACATAGAAAAACAGGCGCGGCCCGATGGACACGGTATAGTCGCCGACGTCGAAGGTCCCGACCGGCTGCAGATAGACGGTATTGGCGCTGCGCGATTCCAGCCCGTCGCGCCCGTTGGATTCGTGACGAACGCCGACCTGCCCGCCCAGCGCAAGACTGCTACCGACCTCGACCGCAGGCTGCAGGTAGAACAGTTCGGGCATGAAATCGATGTTCCGGAACGGCGAGGAATCCGCGCCCAGATCCCAGAACATGCGCTGGGTATAGCCGAAATGAACTCCATTCACGATCGGCGCGTCCCCGCCGACATCGCCCGCCTCACCGAACAGCTGGTATTTGAAACTCAGCTGGATGCGCGCATCGCTGTTGGTGCCGGGTCCATAGGCACCATAGATCGGCTCATAGACCGACAGATTGCCTAGATAGGCATTACCGCGATCCGGCTCTGCCGAAGGAACCGCGCTGTCGGCAAGCGGCAGGCCGAGCGCCAGTCTCGTATCATCGCTCTCGCTTGCGGGAACCGAAGGAGCGGGCATGGCGAATGCATAGGCCGATGGCGAGGATGCGAGCGACAATTGCATCTCTCGGTCCGCTTCAGCCGCAACCGGCAAGGCGAATCGGCAATCGGTCAGGGCGAAACGTCCGGGCGCTACCGCTTCCCCATCGGCGGCACAGGCCAGCGACATCGGATATCGCTCGCCATCAACCGTCAGTGTCGCCACAAGCCGGTCCGGCATCGCGGCGGCGGCCTCTTTACCGGAATTGATTGCGACCATCCTCACAAGAACGGTCCCGTCGGCACCCGGTTCGACCGCGTCGATCATCACGCGAAGGTTCCGCGCGGCATCTCCCTGCGCATGGGCCGCCGTTCCGAAAGACGCGGAAACAAGAGACAGGGCGCAGACCGCCGCTGTCCGACTCATACGAGCAAAGGGAGACATAGCGGGCTTTCACCTCGTGTTGGCATTGCGGCAAGAAGAACGTGCCCCCCGTAGGCGGGCCAAGCCTTACGTCGCAAGGGCCGGGTGAAAGCCCCACTTATGTCACATCCGTCGATCACATCGGCGGCATGTCCGGTTCGCCGTCGTAATCGTCATCCATGCTGTCGGGCATGCCGTCGGCATTCGTATCCCACGCATCCGGGCGGGAATCCCCGTCGCGGTCCCATGCGTCCATGACGCCATTGGCATCGGTGTCCATCGTCGGCGCCGTCGTATCGGGAACCGCCGGATCGGGCATCGTCGTATCCGGCAGGGCACGATCCGCCGGTGTCGCGATGGGATCGGACGGCATCATGTCATCCGAAGGCATCGGCGATGTCGGCATGGTATCGCGCGGATCCGCCGTGTTCGGAAGCGAACCCGGCATCGGATCAGATTGCGGCACGGTCTGCGCAAGCGCAGGGGTGGCCAGCAAGGCGGCAGCGCCCATAAGGCTGTTGAATAGCATTTTCGTGTTCATGGCTTTCTCCTCTGTTGCAACGGGAACGAGAGCCATGCCCGCCTGTGCCCCCCAATGTCACAGGGCGCCCCCTTCCCGCGACAGGGCGAAAGCCGGCAAATCTTAATGCCGGTACAGCGCAATTTTCCGCAATGCCGCCTTTGCCCTTCAGCCAGCGGCCCTCCATGCGCCCAGCAGCAGGGCGCGATAGACCCGGTCCTTGATGCCCGTACCAATCTCCAACCGGTCGAGCGCCGCCTGCTGAGATGCATCTGGCCGCGCAAAGAGCCCTGAAGCGAAAGTCCGGGCCAGCGCGGTTTTCGAATGTCCGCACTGCTTCAGATGGGATAAAGCCTTCAATGCGGTGCGCTCCTCCGAAGTGAAATCGCTGCCGAAGGGGAAATCGGGAAAGAACCCGTCCCTGCGCGGCCCGGCCAGCAGATCGCGCAGCCGTTCGGGCCGGTTCGCCCCGGCGTGAACCTCGACCCCCTTCGCCAGCTTGCCCGCACTTCGGGCCTTGGCGATAAGATCCTTCGCAAAGCGATGATCGGCGATCGCGGCCATCCGCTCGATGCATTCGCCATCGCTCGCGCCCTTGAGCCAAGCGACGCCATATTCGGTGACCACCACGTCGCGCATGTGGCGCGGGATGGTCGTGCGGTCCAGCTGCCAGACGATATTGGGCTCTGCCTCGCCGTCGCTGATCCGGTGCGAATGGACCATGATCACCGAATTCGCCCCGCGCAGAGCCAGCGCCTGTTCGACGAAATCATGCTGCCCGCCGACCCCGCTGACCACGCGCCCGTCGCCCAGCGTATCCGATTGCGCCGCGCCCAGCACATCGACCTTCATCGCATTGTTGAGGAAGCGCGCATGCACCCGGTCGCGCCGCTTCTCCTCCTCGCCGCCGTATAGCGCATTGGTGAACGACACCGCCGTCATGTCGAAATCGCGGCGCCGCTCCTCGGGCATCGCCTTCAGCCGGTTCAGGAAATCGCGCGACCCGGCAAAGAACGCGCTGTGCAGCACGGGGCCGCTGGCCGAACGGCGCTTCAATATGCCTGCGTCATACAGGTCGAGGAAACCGTCGACGAACATCTCGCTCGATGCATAGAGCCCTTCCTCGAACGGAGCCGTCTCGCGCTGCTCGTCGGTGATCCGCGCCAGCAATTCGCGGAACAGCGCATTGTGCCGGTGCCGCAGGATCAGCGCATAGGTCACCGCATCGCCTAGCGATCCTATGCCGATCTGCAAGGTGCCGCCGTCGCGGATCAGGCTGGCCGCATGAAGCCCCGCGACATAATCGGCGGTGCTGACCGGATTGCGCGGCACGGTGAACACCGGAAACTCGGCCGAAGGATCGTCTAGGATCGCATCGAATGCCTCGGCAGGCATTTCCGCGCTGCCCGGCATGAAGGGCAGGTCGCGGTTTACCTGCCCCACGAACAGGAATTTCGCCTTTGCCTCGCGCCGCGCCTTCAGCTCGGGCAGCACGTCCAGCGTGATGTCGGGGTTGGACGACAGGCTGTAGCGCGGCTGCGGCCCGCTTTCGTCCACCGCGATCAGCTGGGCGAGCAGGTTGATCGGTCGACGCAATATGATGTCGGGCGCGACCGACGTATAATTGACGCTGGTGTAATGCTGCTGGACGGCGGTGTTCGACAGCCACTTGCCCGAATTGACGAAGAATTCCGACACATGGACGTTGTCGGGCAGGCCGTCACAGCGCAGCGCTTCGGCATAATCCAGTTCGACATAGCCTTCGAACACGCGCTTCACGAACGGCTTCAGCATCCGCGCCTGCAGGTCGGACGAGGCGCGCGGGCGTTCCAACGTCAGCGCGGTCAGGATCTCCAGCCGCAGCGAAGGATCGGCCTTGGCCCGCGCGAACAATGCGTTTGCGACATGCGTCGCCTTGCCGATGCCCAGCGGCAGGCCGGTGACGATCTCGGGGCCGAGCCGTTCGGCGATCCATCCGGCCAGCACATCGGCATCGGCAAAGCGGCGCATCAGTCGCCGGCCAGGCGCCACCACGCGCTCGGCTGGAAGCGCGGCCCGTGCTCACGCTCCAGCCGTTCGAGCGTATTGGCGATATTCCCGAACCCGCGCGTCCGCGCGTAATGGATCGGCCCGCCGAGGAAGGGCGCGAAACCGGTGCCGAAGATCATCGCGGCATCGGCGCTGTCTTCATCCTCGACCACGCCTTCCCTGATCGCCGAAGCGACGGCATCCAGCATCGGCAGCACCAGCCGCTCGGCCAGGCGCGGCGTGACGGGGCCGTCCACCTTGTCCTTCTTCGGCTTGCCGTCGGAATCGTAGTCGTAGAGCCCCTTGCCCGACTTCTTGCCCAGCTCCCCCCGCTCCACCTTCTCGCGCAGCCAGCCGGGCACTTGGGGCATGCGCCGGTCAAGATCGCGCGCAAGCGAATCCGCGACGGCAAGGCAGATATCCAGCCCGACCTGATCGGCCAGTTCCACCGGCCCCATCGGCATGCCGAATTCCTCGGCGGTCCTGTCGATCCGCTCGCACTGGATGCCCTCGTCGATCATCAGCAGCGCCTCGCCAAGATAGGGCATCAGCGCGCGATTGACGAGGAAGCCCGGCGACGCGGTGACGGGCAGCGGCAGCTTGCCGATGTCGCCGACGAACTGCTGCGCCGTCTCGAAAGCTTGCGAAGAACTGCCCTCGTGGCGCACGACTTCGACCAGATCCAGCTTCGACACCGGGTTGAAGAAATGGATGCCGACGAAGCGATCGGCCTTCTGCACATGCTTCGCCAGATCGTTGAGGTTCAGGCTCGAGGTATTGGTCGCGATCACCGCGTCGCCCCGCGCCTTCTCCTCGATCTCGGCATAGATTGTCTCTTTCAGTTCCGGCTTCTCAGGCGCAGCCTCTATGATGAGGTCGGCGTGCCGCACCCCTTCGCCGTGCAGGTCGGGCGTAAACCGATCCTTGGCGCGCAGCAATTCCGCGCCGTGCAGCTTGCGGTCGAACAGCTTGAACGCCTTCGCCACCGCCTTGCCGAGCGCCTCGCGGCTGGGGTCCTGGATCGTGACATCCATCCCCTTCAGCGCGCACCACGCCCCGATCTCCGCCCCCATCGTGCCCGCGCCGACGACATGGACGCGGGTAATGCCGGAACCGCCCTTGCCGTTCTGCTGCAAGCGCTGACGCAGAAAGAACACGCGGATCAGGTTCTGCGTCGTCTCGGTCGGCAGCAATTTCGCGAAGGAGGCATGCTCGGCCTCCAGCATGTCCTCCAGCGAACCGCCGTGCTTTTCCCATAATTCGATCAGCGCATAGGGCGCGTCGTAATGTTCGCTGGGGGCCTTTTCCTCGGTCTGCTTGCGCATTTGCACAGCCATGGCCTTGCGCGCGGGATAGAAGTTCATCGCCGCCGCTGCCGTACCGCCGCCGCGCCGCTCCATCTTGCCGGCCACGGCCTTGTCGACCGCATTGGCGACATTGCGTTCGGCCACCACCGCATCGACAAAGCCAAGGCTTTTCGCCTTGCGCGCATCGACCGACTTGCCGGTCAGCATCAGCTTCATCGCTTCCAGCGGACTGATCCGGTGGGTAAAGCGCGCCGTGCCGCCCAGCCCCGGATGCAGGCCGACCAGCACTTCCGGAAAACCCAGAGAGGCATCGTCACGCGCCACGATGAAATCGCAGGCCAGCGCCAGTTCCAGCCCGCCGCCGACGCAGGCGCCGTGCACCACCGCGATGGTGGTGGGCTTCAGCGCCGCGATGCGGTCGATCACCGCATTACCCTCGTCGATCCGGGCGCGGATCTCGCTTTCGGTTTCGATACCCTGAAACTGCTTGAGATCGGCGCCCGCGGCAAAGCCCGAACGCTTTGCAGAGCGGAAGATCACCGCCTTCCAGTCGCCCTTCTCCACCTCGTCCAGCAGACCGTCGAGTTCGCGCAGCACCGGCTCGTCGAGCGTATTGGTCGACGTATCCTGCTTGTCGAGGGTCAGGCAGATGCGCTGGCCTTCCTCATGCGTCAGCCAATGCGTGCCGCGCTTGCCTTCGGTGCCGGTCAGCGGCTTGGGTGTCAGATATTCCTTGGCCGTTACCATCACATCGCTCATCACAGGGCCTCCACCAGCATCGCTCCGCCCTGCCCGCCGCCGATGCATTCGGTGGCGATGCCGCGCTTGCCGCCGGTGCGGCGCAAGGCATTGATCAGGTGCAGCACGATGCGCGTGCCGCTGGTGCCGACCGGATGGCCCAGGCTGACCGCCCCGCCATCGATATTGAGTCGGTCCCGCTCGATCCGCCCGAGCGCGCCTTCCATGCCCAAGACCTCGCGGCAGAAATCCCTGTCCTCCCAAGCGGCAAGGCAGGCAAGGACCTGCGCGGCAAATGCCTCGTTCAGTTCCCAAAGTTCGATTTCGCCAAGCGACAGCTCCGCGCGCTGCATCAGCGGGGTAGAGGACAGAACCGGCCCCAGACCCATGATATTGGGGGCCAAAGCGGCCCATTCGCTGTCCAGAATGCGCGCAATCGGCGTCAGACCGTGTTCCTCCACCGCCTTTTCCGACGCCAGAATCATCCAGCATGCGCCATCGGTCACCTGGCTCGAATTGCCGGCGGTGACGTCGCCATATTGCTCGAACACCGGCTTCAGCCCGCCAAGCTGCTCCATGTTGCTGTCGGGGCGCACGCCGTCGTCATGGTCATAGACGGTCCCGTCGGGCGCGAACATCGGCTCGACCTCGTCATCCAGCCAGCCTTCCTCCTGCGCCTCCGCAAGGCGGCGGTGGCTTTCCATCGCATATTCGTCGGCCTGCCAGCGGCTGATTCCGAATCGGTGGGCCAGCACTTCAGCGGTCTGCCCCATGGCAAGGCCCGACACGGGATCGGTCAGCCCCTGCTTCAGCCCGATCTCGGGCGAGAGGAACGACGGCTTGAAATCGGTCAACGCCTTGGCCCTGTCGCCCGCACTCTTCGCGCCCTGGAACACGGCAAGCCATTCGGTCGCCTCGTCCGACAGGATCAGCGGGGCGCGGCTCAGCGCCTCGGCCCCGCCGGCGAGCACGAGGTCCATGTCGCCATGCGCGATATTGCGAAACGCCTCGTCCAGCGACTGCATGCCCGACCCGCAATTGCGGTGCACCGTATAGGCGGGCATCGCGTAGCCGCATCCCATCCGCAGCGCCGCGACGCGGGCCACGTTCATCTCGCCCGCGATCTGGTTCGCGCAACCGAGTATGACCTCGTCGAACGCATCGCGTGCGAATGGCTGGCGCATCAAAAGCGGCCTGCCGCATTGCACGGCAAGATCGGCCGGGCTGAAAGGTCCGGGCTTGCCGCGCGCCTTGATGAAGGGCGTGCGCAGCCCGTCGATCACATAGACTGGACGAGCTTCAGATCGGGCTGTTGTGGGGATGGCTCCTGCTCCTCTTCCGGGACGACCAGACCGCGAAGGTCCTTGGGGTCGAAATCATCGGTGGCGACCACGATGGCGACGGCTTCTTCCGCTTCTGCCAATGCTTCGCGTTCGGCGTCGTTCAATGCGTCAGGCCCATGCTCCTTGCGCTTGTCGCGCAGCCTCTGCGTCCGCTCCACCAGGTCGAGCGCGCGTTCCAGATCGGCGACCGGTCCCGGCCCGACATGCACGCCGCAAGCGATGCGGTCGCGCTGCGCGCCGCTGGACAGGATCGTGTCGGCGCAGGCGAAGATCACCTCGTCGCTGGGGCCGCGCGGATGGCTGCGGAACGGCATCGAAACCGCGCGCATGACCTTGTCGAGCAGCGGCACCGGGAAATTGACGAAGATCGCGTCGAAGCGGTCCTCGATCCGCTGGAAGCCGGTTTCGCAGCACCATTCGACCAGCGGCAGATCCTCGTCGAGGCAGCCGTCGTCCTCCCAGCGCTTGAGCACTGCGCTCAGCAGATAGAGTTCGGATAAGATGTCGCCATAGCGGGCCGAGATCGCTTCCTTGCGCTTCAGCGTGCCGCCCAGCGAGATCAGCGCCACCTCGGCGCAGGTCGCCAGCGCCGCGGCATAGCGGGACAGCTGCTTGTAATAGCCCTTCACCTTGCCCGCGCCGCCGCCATAGGCAAGCTTGCCTGCGGTCCAGCCGCTGCCGAAGCTGCTGGCAAGGTTCTTGATGATGTGCCCGGCATGCTTCCAGACAACCTCGTCAAAGGCTTCCAACCCGTCCTTGCCGCCCTGTTCCAGCGCGACGACTTCCCTCAGCAGATAGGGATGGTCGCGCATCGCGCCCTGGCCGAATATGATCAGGCTGCGCGTCACGATATTCGCGCCCTCGACCGTGATGCCCACGGGGACCGAGCGATAGACATTGCCGAAATAGTTCTTCGGCCCGTCGATGATCGTCTTGCCGCCATGGATGTCCATGGTGTCGTCCACCGCCTGCCGCATGCGATAGGTGGCATGCGCTTTCATGATGGCCGACACGATGGAGGGGTGATGCCCCTGGTCCAGCCCCGCGCAGGTAAAGCGGCGCGCGGCCTCAAGCTCATAGGCGATGCCCGCGATGCGGCCAAGTCGCTCCTTGATCCCCTCGAACTTGCCGATGGGGATGCCGAACTGTTCGCGGATGCGCGAATATCCTCCCGCCGTGCGCGCGGCCAGACACGCCGCCGCGGTTGCCAGAGAGGGCAGCGAGATGCCCCGCCCCGCCGCCAGCGCGGCCATCAGCATCTTCCAGCCCTGCCCGATCTGGTCGCGCCCGCCGATGATCGCATCGATTGGCACGAACACGTCCTTGCCCGTCACCGGGCCGTTCTGAAATGCCTGCATGGACGGGATATGCCGCCGCCCGTGCTCGACGCCGGGCGTATCGGTCGGGACCAGCGCCACGGTAATGCCGCGGTCCTCGACATCGGACAGCAGATGATCCGGATCGAACAGTTTGAACGCCAGCCCCAGCACGGTCGCGACAGGTGCCAGCGTGATATAGCGCTTGGCAAAAGTGATCGAGATGCCGAGCACTTCCTTGCCGTCCACGGTTCGCTTGCACACCACGCCCCGATCGATCATCGCCGAGGCATCCGATCCCGCCTCGTTGCTGGTCAGCGCGAAGCAGGGAATCTCCCGCCCGTCGGCAAGGCGCGGCAGATAATGGTCCTTCTGCTCGTCCAGTCCGAACTGCATCAGCAATTCACCGGGGCCGAGCGAGTTGGGCACCATCACCGTCACCGCGGCCGTGACCGACCGGCTGGAAATGCGCTTGTTCACCTCGCTATGGGCAAAGGCGCTGAAGCCCAGCCCACCATATTCCTTGGGAATGATCATGCCGAAGAACTTGTTGGTCTTCAGGAAATCCCAGACCTCGGGCGACAGATCCATGTCCACGGACGAGATCTGCCAGTCATCCAGCATGTCGCAGAGTTCCGCCACCGGCCCGTCGATGAACGCCTGCTCCTCCTCGGTCAGCGACGCGGGGGCCATGTCGCGCATCTTTTCCCAGTCGGGCGATCCGCTGAACAGGTCGGCGTCCCACCAGGTATCGCCCGCTTCCATCGCTTCTCGTTCGGTGGCGGAAAGCGAAGGCAGGCTGCCCTTGGCCCATTGGTAGATGGGGTTGGAGAGGAGGTTGCGGCGGATTCTTTCGATCATGACAGGCTCGTTTCGGCCAAGGGATGTAATGGTGGCTGTCCCTAGGTAATGGGCCAAAACAGCGAAGGTTCCGCCCGCGAACACGGCGGCCCGACCGCCTGAAAGCGCCCGCCCTCCTGAAAACGCCGGGGGGAACGGTTAACGGCGTGTGGGGTTCAGATTAATGATGCGCGACCGGATCGCCGATCGCCGCCATGCTCCCGAACGTCCACGCTCCACAACAGGGATACCGAACCTCATGACCATAGCCCTGCTGCGTGAAATCCGCGCCCGCCATCTTGTCACCCTGCCCGCGATGCTGATCGCCGCCGCCGCCATTCCGGCCAGCGCGCAATCGCCCGATCAGCCCAAGCAGGTCGAATCCATCGGGACCGAAGATACCTATATCTCGGTGGTCGAGATCGCGACGGGCCTCGACACGCCTTGGGGCATGAGCTTCCTGCCCGACGGGCGTATGCTGGTGACCGAACTCCCCGGCGACCTGGTGATCGTCTCGCCCGATGGCACCGTTTCCGCGCCGCTGGCCGGCGTGCCGAGTGTCGACACCAAGGGCCAGGGCGGGCTGATGGATGTCGCGCTCCACCCCGATTTCGCGACCAATCGCATGGTCTATCTCTCTTTCGCCGAAGCCGGTCCGAACGGAACCGCGGGCACGGCGTTGGGACGCGGGACGCTGACCGGCGACAGGCTGGAGGGCTTCGAGGTCATCTGGCGGCAGGAACCCAAGGTCGAGGGGCCCAACCATTTCGGCAATCGCATCGCCTTCGGCCCCGGCGGCAAGCTGTTCCTGGCGCTGGGCGAACGGTTCAAGTTCGGCCCCGCGCAGGATTTGTCGAACACGCTGGGCGTGACCGTGCGGCTGGACGACGACGGCTCGATCCCCGCGGACAATCCCTTCGTGGACCGGCCCGAGGCGAATGACGCGATCTGGTCCTATGGCCACCGCAATATCGAGGCTGCCGTCGTCCATCCCGAAACCGGCGCGCTGTGGGTGACCGAAATGGGCCCGCTGGGCGGCGACGAGCTGAACGAGATCAAGCCCGGCGCCAATTACGGCTGGCCGGTTGTCAGCTGGGGCATCAATTACGACGGGGTCGAGATTCCCGATCCGAGCGAATATCCTGAATATGCGGACGCCGCCCATGTGTGGAGCCCCGTCCGCTCCCCATCGGGCATGATCGTCTATACCGGCGAGATGTTTCCCGAATGGCAGGGCGACATATTGTTTGGTTCCCTGTCGGCAGGCGGCGTGGAGCGTGTCGACATGGAAGGCGGCGCGATCGCGGGCACCGAGTTCATCCCGCTCAACACCCGTATCCGCGAAGTCGAACAGGGTCCGGACGGTGCGGTCTATTTGCTGACCAATGCCAGCGGGGAAAGCAAGGGCGCGGTCTGGCGCTTTGAGGCGATGGAACTGCGCCCGGCTTCCGCCGACGACGGTCGCAGCGGCCCCGGCGCGCGCTAACCCCCTGGCTTCAGGATAGGCCAACCGGCGGAATGGGGAGCGTCAGCCGCCCCCCGGGGCACGGCGAAGGTTTCGGTCAGCCCTGCCCAACCGGCGATGACATGCCGTGCCGGACGCGGTAATCGGGGCGCGACCCTTCAGGAGAAGACATGCCTGCCGCTCCAAAGCTTTACCGCGCCATTATCGAGGCATTGCGGGCCGACATCGCCGCGGGCAGCTATCGCCCCGGCGACCGCCTGCCCCCCGAACGCGAACTGGTCGAGCGCTTCGACGTCAGCCGCCTGACCGTGCGCGAGGCGATCATCGGCATGGAAATTCTGGGACTGGTCGAGGCGCGGCGCGGATCGGGCGTCTATGTCAGCCACCCGTCGGGCGCGGCACTGTCATCCGCCGAACTCGACATAGGCGCCTTCGAGCTCACCGAAGCGCGATTGGTGATCGAAGGTGAGGCCGCCGCGCTCGCCGCCGTCCATGCGCAGGCGGGCGACATCGCGGATCTGCGCGCAATACTGGGCCGCATGATCGAGGAGAACCGCGGCGAATTGCATGACGAGATCGCCGACCGCGACTTTCACCTGCGGATCGCGCGCACGACCGGCAATGAGGCGGTGGTGCTGGTGGTCGAAACGCTGTGGGACGTGCGCCGCCGCTCGCCGCTGTCGGGCGGGATGCTGGAAAGATCGCGCCGCTCGGGCGTGAAGCCGCGGATCGATGACCACCGCGCGATCATCGACGCCATCGAGAGCGGCGACCCCGCCTCTGCCCGCCAGGCGATGCGCGATCATCTGGGCCGGGTGATCGAGAATTTGCTGAGCGCCACCGAGACCGAGGCGGACGATGCCGAGAGCGATGCCGCCGGACTGCGCGACCGGGCCAGACGTTTCGCCGCGCTCTAGAAATTCTTGCCCCGCGCGCGCCATCGTGCAATTTGTCTGATAACTTTGGACGACCGCGCAGCGCGGATCGAATGGCGGAGATAAAGGTGGAACCGGGCAATGGCGGGAAGAAGGTGACGATCCGATCGGCACGGGTGATCGTCACCTGTCCGGGCCGCAATTTCGTGACGCTCAAGATCGAAACCGACGAGGGCGTGTACGGCATCGGCGATGCGACGCTGAACGGGCGGGAACTGTCGGTCGCGTCCTATCTGAGCGATCATGTCATCCCCAATCTGATCGGCCGCGACGCGCAGCGGATCGAGGATATCTGGCAGTTTCTCTACAAGGGCGGATACTGGTCGCGCGGTGTCGTGGCGATGACCGCGCTCGCGGCGGTCGATACCGCGCTGTGGGATATCAAGGCCAAGCTGGCCGGCATGCCGCTCTATCAATTGCTGGGCGGGCGTTCGCGCGACGGCGTGCTGGTCTATGGCCATGCCAACGGTGCGGACATCGAACAGACGGTCGATCAGGTGGGGGCGTATTGCGACATGGGCTATCGCGCGATCCGTGCGCAAAGCGGCGTGCCGGGCGTGAAGGGTGCCTATGGCGTGGGACGCGGCGACATGTATTACGAACCCGCCGATGCCGCGCTGCCGACGGAAACTTTGTGGGACACCGCAGCCTATCTCAACCATGCACCGAAACTTTTCGAAAAGCTGCGCGACCAATACGGGCCGGACATCGAATTGCTGCATGACGTCCATCACCGGCTGACCCCGATGGAGGCCGCGCGGCTGGGCAAGTCGCTCGAGCCGTTTCGCCTGTTCTGGATGGAGGACGCGACCCCCGCCGATAACCAGGAGGCGTTCCGCCTGATCCGCCAGCACACCACCACGCCGCTCGCGGTGGGAGAGATCTTCGCGTCCATCCACGACTGCCGCACGCTGATACAGGAACAGCTGATCGACTATATCCGCAGCACCGTCGTGCATGCGGGCGGGATCACCCATCTGCGGCGGATCGCCGATCTCGCAGGTCTCTACCAGATCCGCACCGGCTGCCACGGCGCGACCGACCTGTCGCCGGTGTGCATGGGCGCGGCGCTGCATTTCGACACTTGGGTGCCCAATTTCGGCATTCAGGAGTACATGCGCCACACCCCCGAAACGGACGAGGTGTTTCCGCACGATTATCACTTCGCCGACGGCTATCTGCATGCGGGCGAGGCGCCGGGGCATGGCGTCGACATCGACGAAAAACTGGCCGCGAAATACGAATACGAACCGCGCCAGCTTCCCGTGGCGAGGCTGCGCGACGGGACCCTGTGGAACTGGTGACGCGAAATTGCAGACCCGTCTTTGGCGGCAAATATATCGCCGCGCCGATACCGCCGATCAATCCAGCGCCAGCGTCTCCCCGTCCCGCGCAGCGAAAACCGGCAGATGTGCGAAACACTCGCGCGCGGCGATTGTCTTTCCAGCGAACATTATGCTGGTGTCGCCCCAGTAACCGGGGCCGGGAACGGGGCTGTCTCCGCCGATAAGCGCCCTTCCGCAGCGCAACGCCGCTGCAAAGGACAAACGCCGGCCGCCCGATGTCCGCTCGAACGCGATCACATCATCTGCGCGCGCACCTTCGACAGACACGGTGTCATAACCGGCCCCCGCAAACAGCGCAGGATCCTCGCGCCTCGCCCGCAGCATGGCGGCGATCAGGCGCATCTTGGGATGCACTTCCCGCCCCTCCGGCATGCGGTCCAGCATGTCGCGGCGCAGGTCATAGTCGACCGGGCGGCGATTATCGGGATCGACCAGGCTGTAATCGGGAAGCTCGGTGCCCTGATAGCAATCGGGCACGCCCGGCACGGCCATGCGCAGCGCCGCCTGTACCAGCATGTTCGAAAGGGTGGCAGGTGATGTCGAACGGACGAGACCGGCGATGCCGCGGGCCAGCTCTCCGGCAGGCATCAGTGCGTATTCGACCAGCGCCATGCAGCGCGCCTCGTAAGCGCTGTCGGGCGCGGTCCAGCTTGACCGCAGCTTGGCCTCTCGCAGCGCTTTTTCCTGCCAGCCCTTCATGCGTTCGGCAAAGCGATACACACCTTCCCGATCGTCCGGGTCCAGCCCGTCCGGCCATGCGCCGAACAGCGACTGATAGAGCGTATAGCGGTCGCCCGGATGCACATCCGCATGATCCGGCCCCGCCAGCGCATCCCATTCGCGCACATGCCGTTGCCACAGTTCGGGATCGGCGCTCAACACCGCAAGCCGCGCACGCGTATCCTCTCCCCGCTTGTGGTCGTGCGTTGCCGTGGTCAGCATGGCATGGGGGAACTGCGCCGCGCGGGCCATGCAGGCACGGTGGAAATCGGGCACGCTCATCGCGAAATGCGCCGGGTCAAAGCCAACATCGGTGCGCGAAAGCAGGCGCCCATAGCGGTAGAAGGCTGTATCCTCCACCGCCTTGGCCGCGATCGGCGAGGACAATTGCTGAAAGCGCGCGACAGCCTTCAGGGCCAGCGCCGGATCGCCTTCCCCCTCGCCCGCCAGCCACGCCAGCACCGCATCGGTCACATGCGCCTCGCCGGGGGGCAGAAAGGGCTCCACACGTTCGCGCGCAAGACGCCGGATGCGCGCATCGCCGGGCGGGGCATCGCTGCCGGTCCCGTAGGTGCGATAGACAGGGAACACCCACAACAGCCGCTCCAGCGCGCGCCGCAGCATAGACCGGCTGAACGAGGCCGTCTGCGCAGAGGACGCCGCAAGCGCGGCAAACGCATCGATGCAGCGATCGAACTGTCCTGCGAAAGCCCACGACAGCATATCCTGCCGCGCACGCAGTTCCTCGGCGGCAAAGTCCGCCGTCCGCCCGGAGGAATCTGTCCAGAGTGCCGAAAGATCCGCCTCGCCCCGCGGATCGTGGAGCAAGGCGGCAACATCCTCCATGAAATCATAGCCGCTGGTGCCGTCGATCCCCCAGTCGCCGGGCATGGTCTCGCCGGGGCCGAGAATCTTCTCGACTACGATATAGGCAGGGCCGGACGGCGCTTCGGGATCGCGCGCCTCTTCCTCGAACCGGCGGCGCAGCTTGCGGCAATAGGACGCCGGATCGACCAGCCCGTCGACATGGTCGATCCGCACTCCGTCGATCAGCCCCTCGCGCCACAGCCGGAAATAGAGCGCGTGCGTTTCCTCGAACACGTCCGGATCCTCCACGCGCAGGCCCGCAAGCTCGCTGATCGTGAAGAAGCGCCGCCAGTTCAGCTCGTCATCGGCGAGCCGCCACCAGCCCAGCCGGTAATGCTGCCGTTCGAGCAGCGCGGCGAGACCTGCCTTGTCGCCCACCTTGGGAAGATCCCCGCGGCTTTCCGGCGAAAGCGGCACGCGATGCTCGCCATAGACGGTAAGCGTCGGCTGGAACCCGCTGCGATCGATCGCGATCTGCCCATCCGCCAGCACGTCTTCCAGCGGCGCACCCAGGATCGGCAGCAGCAGCGGCTCGCTCCAGTCAATGTCGAAGAAACGCGCGTATTCGCTGGCCTGACCATGCGCCAGCACATCGTTCCACCACGCATTCCCGCCGCCCGCCACGCCCATATGGTTGGGTACGATATCGATGATCAGGCCCATGTCCCGCGCCCTAAGGGCCGCGACCAGGCTGCGCAGCGCGTCCTCTCCGCCCAGTTCCGGATTGACGCGCGTGGGCTCGATCACGTCATAGCCATGGGAAGAACCCGCCCGCGCCGTGGTGATGGGCGAGGCATAGACATGGCTGATGCCTAGCCTGTCGAGATAGGGCACCAGTTCCTCGGCCCGCGCGAAGGGGAAGTCGCGGTTGAACTGGAACCGATAGGTGGCGCGCGGGATCATTGGCGTATCCTGTCGATGGCGTGCAGGCGGGCGGCGATATCGGGCTGCCGCAGCAGCAGGCCGGTGTCGGCAGGCATGCGGCGCCGCCAGTTGGGATGTTCGTCGGTGGTGCCGGGAAGATTGGGCTGCTCGACCACCCCGGCGATATCTTCCAAGGGTACGATCGCCAGCTCGCAAGTGGCCTGCGCGACATGGCGCGCCGCGGCATCGACGACCTTCGCCTGCTCCAGCGGTTCCGGCTGCGGCCCTGTCGCCGCACCGGATGCCGATAGGGCCGACCACAGCTTCGCGCGATCCTCGCCGCGCGCCTCGCGTTCCTGCGCTTCGCTCTGGCCGGGATCGTGGCGACCCAGCTTGCGGTTCCAGTCGATGTCCCGGCCCCGCCACCATCCCGCGACGGTGACCGTGTCATGCGTGCCGGTCATGGCTGCCGCCTTCACCGGCCATTGCCGGGGCGGAACGAAACCGCCGTCCTTGCCGCGTTCGAACCACAACACCCGCATGCCCAGCACGTTGCGCCCGGTCAGCCGGGGGCGCAGGCCTTCGGGAACCGTGCCCAGATCCTCGCCGATCACGATGGCCCCGGCGCGATGGGATTCGATGGCAAGGATGCGCAGCATGTCGTCCAACGGATAGCGCAGATAGGCGCCCTGCGCCGACGGCTCGCTATGCGGCACGACCCACAGGCGATTGAGGCCAAGCACATGATCGATCCGAACGCCCCCCGCATGGTCCAGCGCGGCGCGCAGGGTGGCGATGAAACCGGCGAAACCGGTGCGCTTCAGCGCGCGCGGCGAAAAGCCGGTCAGCCCCCAGTCCTGCCCCTGCGGCCCCAGCGGATCGGGCGGTGCGCCGATCGAAAGTCCCTCCAGCAGGTCCTCGCGCCGGCTCCACGCATGGCTGCCGCCGCCGTCCATGCCGACCGCTAGATCGGCGATCAGCCCTATGGCCATACCGCCCGCCCGCGCCGCATCCTGCGCGGCATCGAGGCTGGCGGCGGCAAGCCATTGCGCGAAGATATAAAAATCGACCTCGCCCCGATGCTCGGCTGCAAAGCGCGCCACCTCGTCCGAGGCCGGATCGCGGTATTCGGCTGGCCAGGCCTGCCATCCGCTTGCGCCATCGGGAAAGAAGCGGGCAAACAGCGTATCGAAGATCGCGTGACGCTCCAGCTCCTCGCCCTGTTCGGCGCGCCATGCCGCGACCCTGGCCCGTACCGCGTCTCCGCAATTCTCATATGCGCGGCGCAGCTCGGTCATGCGTCGCGGGATCGCTGTTGCCCAGTCGATCAGCTCGCTCTGCTCTGCAGGCGCGACGGGTTCGCCCACCAGCGCGGGATCGCCGAACAGGATGTTGAGGAACAGCCTGCTGGACGGCGCATAGGGGCTGAAGCGCGAAGCATCGGCTGGAAACAGCGCGTGAACGGGGCTGATCGCCAGCGCATCGGCGCCCGCCTGCGCCAAGCCCTGCGCTACGGGGACGAGACTGCCGAAATCGCCGAATGCCCCCTGCCGCTCGTCACGCAGCGAAGGGACTTGCACCGAAGTCCCCCAAGGTCTTGCCCGCGGCGCAAGTTCGGCGGGGCCAAGGCATTGCGGCGGCGCGACGGCCAGCGTCCATTCACGCCCGTCCGTCACCAGCCGGTGATAGCCGATCTGGCGCGGCGCGATCAGCCGCGAGCCGCTCGCCGTCCGTTCGATTTGCACCTCGAGCGTCTCCCCGCCTTCGAGGATGATTTCGGCCCGATCCGCATTCCAGTTATTCGGCAGCGCGACAGGCTGCCCCGCATCGCCCGAAACGAAACGGCAATCGGCGGCATCGCTTTCGCATCGCGCAAGGCTTTCCGCTATCTCGCGCTCACCCTCGGCCGGATAACCCAGCGCGGCGAGCACTTGTCGCAGGCTGCCGTCCGACACGCACCGCTGCTGGCCGCCGGCATCTTCCCAATCGATCTGCAACCCGGCCTTTGCAGCCAGAAGGTGCAATGCCTCGCTCATGCCAGAAACGCCGCGAAACTGGATGGATCGCCCGGCTGGCCCAGGGAAAAGAATGGTTCGCCATGATCGGGAAAGCGGACCGCCTCCTCGCCGATATTGATCGCAATGGTCAGCTCGGTACCGTCGCCCATGCGCCATTCAGCACACACCGCGCCCTCGCCCAGCACCTCGGCCCCCTTGCCCGTCGTGCCGACAAGCCGCGGGACGATCCTCTCGTGCCGCAACGCCAGCAGCGAACCGTACAGCGAACGCCATTCCTCCGCGTCCTCGCCCGGCACGGGGCGCGAAGCCTCGAATGTCTCTAATGCATTGGGATCGGGTATGCGCCGACGCGCCTCCTCATCGGCAAAGGCGGAAAAGCGGGCGAATTCGCGGCGCCGCCCCTCGCGCACGGCATCGGCCAGATCGTCGTGAAAATCGGTGAAGAACAGGAACGGCGAACGGCTCCCCTCCTCCTCGCCCATGAACAGCAGCGGGATCTGCGGGCAGAGCAGCAGCAGCGCGGTGGCAGCGCGCAGCTTCGCCGTGCCGGTCAGATGGATCAGCCGCTCTCCCATCGCGCGATTGCCGGTCTGGTCATGGTTCTGCAGAAAGGACACGAAGCGCGTCGCGGGCAGATGCGCGCTGGGCGTTCCGCGTGGATGGGCGTTCTCGCCCGGCGGTGTTTCGCCCTGATAGACGAAGCCTTCGGCAAGGCAGCGGGCCAGCCTTTGCGTCGGATCGTCGGCAAAGCCCGCGTAATAACCCTCTGTCTCGCCGGTCAGCAGCACATGCAGCGTGTTGTGAAAATCGTCGTTCCACTGGGCATCGTAAAGCCCGGTCATCAGCCGCGCGGCATCGTTGCTCTCGTTCTCCAGCACCAGATGGATGTGCCGATCCGGCTGGCTGGAGCGGATCTCGCGCGCCATGGCGTCGAGGAAATTGCTGTCGCGAATGGCATGGACCGCATCGAAGCGCAGCCCGTCGAACCCGTAATCGCGCAGCCACATCAGCGCATTGTCGATGAAGAACCGCCGCACCGGCTCGCGCGAAACGGCGACCGCGCCGCCCCACGGCGTATCGGCCTGCCGGTCGAAGAAATCCGAGGCATAGGCGCCCAGATAATTCCCGTCGGGCCCGAAGTGGTTGTAAACCACGTCGAGCAACACCATCAGCCCCAGCTCGTGCGCCCGGTCGATCAGCGCGGTCAGTTCCTCGGGCGTGCCATAGCTTTCCGCCACCGCATAGGGCAGCACGCCGTCATAGCCCCAGTTGCGCGTGCCTCCGAACGCCGCGACGGGCATCAGTTCGATCGCGGTTATGCCCATATCGGCCCAATCGCGCAGGCGTTCGGCTACACCGGCAAAACCGCCCAGCACGCCCGCGTGGACTTCCATCACCACCGCCTCCGCCCATGCGCGGCCCTTCCAGGCGGCATCGCGCGCGTCCGGCGGTGCGACTTCGGTCAGCACGCTCCACCCATGCACGCCGCCGTCCTGCGCCCGCGAAGCGGGATCGGCGACCACCATTTCGTCATCGAGCCAGAAACGATAGCGCGCGCCGGGCGCAGCCTCGGCTTCGCATGCGAACCAGCCGTCGACGTCGCGCACAAGCGAGTGGGCCGGTCCGCCGCGCAGCTCCAGCTTCACCTCCTGTCGGTCGGGCGCCCAGAGGCGAAAGCGGAACCGGCCATCCGCAAGAGGTTCGGGTCCCCATGCCGCGTTCAATCGACATCTCCCGTGCCGACGATCAGCATGACCGCCCGGTCCTGCACGACGACCTCGTTCTCCACTTCGTATTCGGTCGCATGCGGGTCGGCGCTGTCGATGATGACCCGCCGCTCCAGCCCCGGCGGCGGGGGCAGCTTGAAGGTCAGCGGGACATCGGCGGCGTTCGTCAGCATGGTCACGACTTCCAGCGCGCCATCCTTGCGCCTGCGCGCACGCCGCATCACCAGCGCGCGCCCGTCGGCGTTGTTCCAGTCCTCTTCGCTGAGGTGCACGCCGCGCTCGTCGAACCAGTCGATGTCGGGGATGCCTTCGGCCACCTCCACCTCGCCATGCAGGAATCGGCGGGCGCGCAGCAGCGGGTAGTGGCGCCGCGCCGCGGTCAGCCGCCGGACGAAATCGCTCAGCAAATGTCCCTCCGCCGTGCCCAGCGGCGACCAGTCGATCCAGCTCAGCTCGTTATCCTGGCAATAGGCATTGTTGTTGCCGTTCTGCGTTCGCCCTATCTCGTCACCCGCCAGCAGCATCGGCGTGCCCGAAGAGAAGAACAAGGTCGCCAGCATCGACCGCTTGAGCTTCTCGCGCAGGCTGCGGATGCCGGGATCGTCGGTTGGCCCCTCGACGCCCCAGTTGTTCGAATTATTGTCCGAATGGCCGTCGCGATTGTCCTCGCCGTTCGCCTCGTTATGGCGCTGCTCGTAGCTGACCGTGTCGTTCAGCGTGAAGCCGTCATGCGCGGTGACGAAATTGACGCTGGCCCACGGACGCCGCGCGCGTAGGTCGAACAGATCGGCAGAGCCGGAGATGCGGCGCGCGAATTCCGGGCGCATTCCCTGATCGCCGCGCCAGAAGCTGCGGGTCGCGTCGCGGAACTTGTCGTTCCACTCGGCGAAACCGGGCGGGTGGTTGCCCAGCTGGTATCCGCCCGGCCCGATGTCCCACGGCTCGGAAATCAGCTTGAGCTGGTTCAGCACCGGGTCCTGCCGCAGCACGTCGAAAAAGCCGCTGCGCGGATCGAACCCGTTGTTGCCGTCGCGTCCCAGCGTCACGCCCAGGTCGAAGCGGAATCCGTCGACATGGAAGCTTTCGGCCCAGTACCGCAGCGAATCCGCCACCATCTGCAACACGCGCGGATGGCTGAGATCCAGCGTGTTGCCGGTGCCGGTATCGTTCACGCAATAGCGGGCGTTATCCTCGACCAGCCGGTAATAGGTCGCATTGTCCAGCCCGCGGAAATTGAGGGTGGGGCCAAGTTCGCTGCCCTCGGCGGTATGGTTATAGACGACGTCGAGGATCACCTCGATCCCCGCGGCGTGCAGGCGGCGGATGGCAAAGCGCAACTCGTCCCCGCCCTGCTCGCCGCTCATATAACGGCGCTCGGGCGCAAAAAAGGTCAGCGTATTATAGCCCCAGTAGTTGACCAGCCCCATTTCCTGCAGCCGCCGGTCCTGCACGAAGGAATGGATCGGCAGCAGTTCCAGCGTGGTCACGCCGATGCGCTGCAGATGTTCGATCAGGCGCGGATGGCCCAGCGCGGCATAGGTGCCGCGCTCCTCGTGCGGGACCGCCTCCATCAGGCGGGTCAGGCCCTTCACATGCGCTTCGTAAATGACCGTATCGTGCCATGGCACGCGCGGGCGCACGTCGCCGGTCCAGTTGAAGGCGCTTTCCCCCACCACCGATTTCGGCATGGCCGAAGCGCTATCGCGCCGGTCGAAGCTGAGGTCCTTGCGCTTCGACCGCACATTGTAGCCATGCAGCGCATCGGTCCAGCGCAGCTGCCCGGTCATGCGCCTTGCATAGGGGTCGAGCAGCAGCTTGTTCGGATTGAAGCGGTGGCCGTTCTCCGGCTCATACCGCCCATGCGCGCGAAAGCCATAGACCAGCCCCGGCTTGGCCTCGGGCAGATAGCCGTGCCAGACCTCATCGGTCCATTCGGGCAGTTCCAGGCAGCCCACCTGCTTGCGGCCCGTGGGATCGAAGATGCACAGCTCGATCTTGTCGGCATTGGCCGAGAACACGGCGAAATTAACGCCAAGGCCATCGAACGTGGCGCCCAGCGGGTAAGGCGATCCGGCTTCGAGCCGGTCGGGCAACTGAATCAAGCGTGGCCCCCTTCATGTCGGAGGATCAGCGCGCCAAGCGGCGGCAAGGTGACGGATGCGGAATGCTGCTGCCCGTGGCAGGGTTCCCCATCGGCTTGAACCGCGCCGCCATTGCCGGCATTGCTGCCGCCAAACTGCTCGGCATCGGAATTGAGCGCCTCGTGCCATTGACCGCCCAGCGGCAGGCCGAGGCGATAGTCGCCGATGGCCTGCGGCGTCAGATTGAAGATCGCCACGATCGGCGATCCGTCCGCGCCGCGCCGCATGAAGGCAAAGACGCTGTTTTCGGCATCGTCACCCACCAGCCACTGAAAGCCTGCCGGATCGGTATCGCGCTGGTGCAGCGCACCCTCGGTCAGATAGAGCGCGTTGAGGTCGCGCAGCAGCATCTGCACCGCGGCATGCTCGTGCTGTTCCAGCAAGTCCCAGGGGATCGACTGGTCATGGTTCCACTCGGTCTCCATCCCCAGTTCGCAGCCCATGAACAGCAGCTTCTTGCCCGGATGCGTCCACATGAACGCCAGATAGGCGCGCAGATTGGCGAATTTGCGCCAGCGGTCGCCCGGCATCTTGTCCAGCAGGCTGCCCTTGCCGTGCACCACCTCGTCATGGCTGATCGGCAGAACGTATTTTTCCGAATAGGCATAGACCATCGGAAAGGTCAGCTCGCCGTGGTGCCATTTGCGGTACATCGGATCACGCTCGAAATATTGCAGCGTGTCGTGCATCCAGCCCATGTTCCACTTGTAGTCGAAGCCCAGCCCGCCCTGCGACACCGGCGCGGAGACGCCCGGCCACGCGGTCGATTCCTCGGCAATGGTGATCGCGCCGGGGCAACGTTCGCCGACAATGGAATTGAGGTGCTTGAGGAAGCCCACGCTCTCAAGATTCTCGCGCCCGCCATGGACGTTGGGCACCCATTCGCCCGCGTTGCGGCTGTAATCGCGGTAGAGCATCGAGGCGACCGCATCGACGCGGAGGCCATCGACATGGAACGTCTCCAACCACCACATGGCCGAGGCGAGCAGGAAGCCCGACACCTCGTTTCGGCCAAGGTTGTAGATCAGCGTGTTCCAGTCCTGGTGGAACCCCTCGCGCGGGTCCGCATGTTCGTACAGATGCGTGCCGTCGAAATGGGCCAGCCCATGCGCGTCGGTCGGGAAATGCGCGGGCACCCAGTCGAGGATGACGCCGATTCCGGCGCGGTGGCACTTGTCGACGAAGATCGCGAAACCCTCGGGCGTGCCGAAGCGGGCCGAGGGGGCGAATTGCGACAGCGGCTGATAGCCCCACGATCCGCCGAACGGATGCTCCATGATCGGCAGCAGTTCGACATGGGTAAAGCCCATTTCCGCGACATAGGGGATCAGCTTATCGGCCAGAGCGCGCCAGCCCAGTGCCACATCGCCGGCGCCTTCCGGCTTCATCCACGATCCGGCATGCACCTCGTACACGCTGATCGGGGCGTCGGGGGCGTGGCGCTTGCCGCGCTCCTCCATCCATTCGGAGTCGTTCCAAGCGAAATCGGGCCGGGGCGCGACGATGGAGGCGGTGCCCGGCGGACGTTCGGTCTGGCGGGCCAGCGGGTCGGCCTTTTGCACGATCGCGCCATCCGCGCCCGCGACCTCGAATTTGTAATGCGTGCCCGGACCGATGCGCGGCACGAACAATTCCCACATTCCGGCAGAATGGCGCAGCCGCATCGGGTGCCGCCTGCCGTCCCAGCCGTTGAATTCACCCACCACCGACACGCGCCGCGCATTGGGCGCCCAGACCGAAAAGATCGTGCCCGACACCCCGTCGATCTCCGACGGCTGCGCGCCGAACACGCTGGCCAGTTCGAAATGGTGGCCTTCGGAAAACAGATGCAGGTCGAAATCGGACAGCAGCACCCCATAGGCATAGGGATCCTCGGTCTCCTGCACCGCGCCGCCGGGCCATTCGACCCGCAGCACATAGGGTTCGTCCGAATTGATCTCGCCCGAGAACAGCCCGTGTGCGACCTCCTCCATCTGCGCGAGTTCCTTGCCCGCGCGCGACAGCAGGGTGACCCGCTCCGCCCCCGGCTGGAAGCTGCGGATCAGGGTTCCGCCCTCGCCCTTGTGCGGGCCGAGCAGCGCGAAGGGATCGTCGAGCCGCCCTTCCAGCATGGCGGCGGCTGCGCCGAACAGATGGTCGTGAGCACTCATGTGTCGTCTCCGGAAAGCAGGCCGCGCATCACATGCGTCAGCCCTGCGAGGGGGACATCCAGCCAGTCGGGCCGGTTCGCCGCCTCATAGGATATTTCGTAGGCCGCCTTCTCGATCAGGAAGATCGGCAGCAACGGATCGGGTTCGCCTTCGCCGGCATAGCCGCGCAAGAAGGCCTCGCTGGCCGCGATGCGGAATCTGGCCGTGCCCTCCTCCGCCCGCGCTTCCCACGTATCCGCGGCTGCCGGCCGGTTACGCTCGGCCACGGCAGCGGCATAATCGAAGCTGCGCAATATGCCTGCCACATCCCGCGCGGGCAGGTCTTTGGCACGGCGCTCTTCCAACGGGCGGGCCGGTTCGCCTTCGAAATCGATGATCCTTACGTCGTCGCCCGTGACCAGCACCTGCCCCAGATGCAAATCGCCGTGAATGCGGGTGCGATTGCGTCCCTGCGCCTTGCCCGCCAGCGACGCGATCCTGTCCGCAAGGGCGGGGCGCTGTTCGCGCAGGAATGCGGCATCGCGCGCCGTTTCATCCGACAATGGGGCATTGTCCAGCCGCTCGACCGCCTTGTCGAACTCGCCCATGACCCGTTCCGCAAGCTGCCCGGCGGCAGCGTCGTCCATCGGCTCGGGCGAAAATGCGGGGTCGTCGCTTGGCAGGTCGAGAATATCGTGCATCTGCCGCAAGCGGCGCCCAAGGTTCTCGGCAAAATTCTCGTAGTTCGTAAAGCTCCAGTCGGTTTCGGTGGCAAGCCGTTCCAGCGCGTGCAGCGTCCATTGCCAGCCGTCGCCCTGATTATAGACGAAGCGCTGCGCGATCATCAGCAGCGTCTCGCCATCCTCGTCCACCCGCTTCACCGTGCCCAGGATCGGGGGCACGGCCTCATATCCGCGATCCGCCAGATAACGCACCATTTCGGCGTCAGGATGCACACCGGGGGCCAGCTTGCGCAGCAGTTTCAAAACCACCTGCCGACCCAGGATCAGGGTGCTGTTGGACTGTTCCGCCGCGATCCATTCGGGTTCGGCATCCGGGACCAGCAGCTCGGGCTCGAACGCTTCGAACACAAGTTCGCCGCCGTCGGCCGGCATCTCATGCTCGGTCGTCTCCTCGCCCTCGGTCGGAACATGGGCATTGTCCAGCATGGCGCGCGTCACCGAAACGGCGAATTCGCGCAGCGCAAAGCCGTCGGTCAACAGCCCGACATAGCGTTCGCGCCGCACCCGCGCGATGGCGAGGTTCGATGCGAACGGCCCGTGCTGTTCGCCTTCCCACGCAATGCCGAACGGCAGCGTGTCGAGCGCCTCGCCGCCGGTCGTCTTGACGCGAATCTCGGCGAGTAGCAGGTCATTCGTGTTCGGCATCGGGGTCAGACGGACGATCTCGATATCCTCGATCCTTTCGTCCTTCGCACCGAACCAGCGGCGCTGGCGCACATAGTCGGGCAATACGTCCTGTTCCAGCACCGGCCGATTGCCGTCATTGGCGATGTCGGCGAGCTCTGGGCGCAGAACGAACGTATGACGCTCTACCTCGACCCCCGGTGCACTTGACGACCATTCGGGTGCCTCGACATCGCCGCGCAGGTCGAACCACAGGAACCCATAGGGCGGCAGCGTCAGCAGATAGGGCAGGTGCCCGATCTTGGGGAACGCGGCACCGCCCGACAGCTCGACCGGTGTTTCGCCTTCGAATTCATGCATATCCAGTTCCACGGCCTGTGCCGTGCGGCTCAGATTGGCGACGCAAAGGATCGTTTCCGCCCCGCCGTCGTCCGAATGCTGGCGCACATAGGCCAATATGCTGCGATTGGCAGGCCGCAGGAAGGTCTGCGTGCCGCGTCCAAACGCGCGATGCTCGCCGCGCACGGCCAGCATGCGCTTGATCCAGTTCAGCAGCGAATGGCGGTCGCGTTCCTGCGCCTCGACATTGATCGCCTCGTACCCGTAGAGCGGATCCTGGATCGGCGGCAGTGCCAGCTGCGGCGGATCGGCGCGGCTGAAACCGCCGTTGCGGTCGGGCGACCATTGCATCGGCGTGCGCACCCCGTCGCGGTCGCCCAGATGGATGTTGTCGCCCATCCCGATCTCGTCCCCGTAATAGAGGACCGGCGTGCCCGGCATGGTCAGCAGCAGCGCGTTCATCAGCTCGATCCGCCTGCGGTCGCGCTCCATCAGCGGGGCGAGGCGGCGGCGGATGCCCAGATTGATGCGCGCGCGCCGATCGGCGGCATAGGTGTTCCACAGATAGTCACGCTCGGAATCGGTGACCATTTCCAGCGTCAGCTCGTCATGGTTGCGCAGGAAGATCGCCCATTGCGCATCGGGCGGAATCTGGGGGGTCTGGCGCATGATGTCGGTGATCGGAAAGCGGTCTTCCTGCGCCACCGCCATGTACATGCGCGGCATCAGCGGGAAGTGGAACGCCATGTGGCATTCCTCGGTCCGCTCCTCGTTCTGGCCGAAATATTGCTGCGTATCCTCGGGCCACATGTTCGCTTCGGCCAGCAGCATCTTGCCTTCGTAGTGCTGGTCCAGATCCTCGCGGATCTTCTTCAGGATCTCGTGTGTCTCGGGCAGGTTTTCGTTCGAGGTCCCGTCGCGCTCGATCAGATAGGGAATGGCGTCCAGCCGCAGTCCGTCGATCCCGGCATCGAGCCAGAAATGCATGATCGAGAGCACTTCCTTGAGCACTTCGGGATTGTCGAAGTTCAGGTCGGGCTGATGCGAATAGAACCGATGCCAGAAATAGGCGCCCGCTTCCTCGTCCCAGGTCCAGTTCGATTTTTCGGTGTCTAGGAAGATGATGCGGGTGCCCGAATACAGCTTGTCGTCGTCCGACCAGACATAGAAATTCCGCTCCGGGCTGCCCGGCGGCGCCAGCCTCGCAGCCTGAAACCAGGGGTGCTGGTCGCTGGTATGGTTGATGATAAGCTCGGTAATCACGCGCAACCCGCGTTCGTGGGCCGCGTCGATGAAGGCGCGCACTTCTTCCATCGTGCCGTAATCCGCGCTGACGTCGCGATATTCGGCGATGTCATAACCGTCGTCGCGCCGCGGCGAGGGGTAGAAGGGCAGCAGCCAGATCGCGGTGACGCCTAGGTCGGCGATATAGTCGAGCTTGGCTATCAATCCTGCGAAATCGCCGATCCCGTCATTGTTGGAATCGAAGAACGATTTCACATGCAGCTGATAGATGACCGCGTCCTTGTACCACAGCGGGTCGTCGGCGGCGGTGATCACGGCTTCGGTCATGTCCTGTTCGGTTCTGGCCTGATCGTTCATGCGCCCTCTCCTCCGTGGGTCAGTCGCCAGATCCGGTACGGTTCATCGGGCGCAAGGTGGATATGCTGGATCTTGCCGTGCCATTGGAACCGGTGCCCGTGGACCAGGTCCTCGACATCGATGGCGGCCTGGTCGTGCAGGCCGAATTCCCACAGCGGAACCTCATAGTCGCAGGCGTGGGCGCCGTGCGGGTCCATGTTGACCATCACCATGATCATTTCGCGCAGCGACCCGTCCGCCGAGGGCGCGGGCTTGCCGTACCAGATCACGTTCTCGTCATGCGCGACGTAGAAGCGGGTATTGAGATGCGTCTGCAGCGCCGGATTGGCGCGGCGCAGGCGGTTGAGCCGGGTCACATCCTCGATGATATTGCCCGGCGCGTTCCAGTCGCGCACGCGGATCTCGTATTTCTCGCTGTCGAGATATTCCTCCTTGCCCGCGCCCAGCGGGGTCGCATCGCACAATTCGAACCCGGAGTAGACGCCCCACAGGCCCGACAGGGTCGCCGCCAACACCGCGCGAATACGGTGCGCAGGGCGGCCGCCGGTCTGCAGGAAAAACGGGTTAATGTCGGGCGTGTTGACGAAGAAGTGCGGGCGGTAAAAATCCTTGGGCGCTTCGCTCGTCAGTTCGGTGATATAGTCGGTCAGCTCCTGCTTGCGGTCGCGCCAGGTGAAATAGGTATAGCTCTGGCTGAAGCCGACCTTGGCCAGCTGGTACATCATCGTCGGGCGGGTGAAGGCCTCCGACAGGAAGATCACCTCCGGGTGCCGAGCGCGCACATCGCCAATCATCCATTCCCAGAACGGCAGCGGCTTGGTGTGCGGATTGTCGACGCGGAAGGTCTTCACGCCGTGATCGACCCACAACAGGATCACGTCGCGCAATGCTTCCCACAGGCCGGGCACGGCGTCGCGGCCATAGAAATCGACATTGACGATATCCTGGTATTTTTTGGGCGGATTCTCGGCATATTTCATGCTGCCGTCGGGCAGCCATGCGAACCAACCGGGATGCTCTTTCAGCCAAGGGTGATCGGGCGATGCCTGGATCGCGAAGTCCAGCGCGATCTCCAGCCCGTGATCGGCCGCGGCCTTCACCAGCCGGTCGAAATCCTCGAAGCTGCCCAGTTCGGGATGGATCGCATCGTGCCCGCCATCGGGGCTGCCGATGGCATAGGGGCTGCCGGGATCGCCCTCTTCGGGGGTCAGCGTGTTGTTCGGACCCTTGCGGTTGGCAGTGCCGATGGGATGGATCGGCGGGAAATACAGCGTGTCGAAACCCATCGCACGGATGCGCGGCAGATGGTTGACCACATCGGCAAAGGTGCCGTGGCGCTCCGGATCGGGGGTCATTGAGCGGGGAAAGATCTCGTACCAGCTGGAAAATTGCGCCTCGATCCGTTCCGCATCGACCTGCTGCGGCGCAGAGACAAGGCGGTGCGGCCTGTCGTCGGCCTCGTCCATCAGGCGGCGCAGATCCTTCGACAAAAGCCCTTCGGTTGCAGCATCGGCATCGGCGGATTCCATCGCGCCAAGCTGCTGCTTGAGCTGGCTGGCAAGCTTGCCCTTGCTGCGCTCTGCCGCCTTGCGCACCAGCGCCATGCCTTCCGCCCGGTCCACCGGCTGATCCACCCCTGCATCGACCTTTTTCGCAAAGTCGCGCTGGAACCCGCCGAAACGGTCCAGCCAGCCCTCGACCACAAATTCGTGCCGCCCCATGCGGGCCAGCGTGAATTCCGCGTCCCACCGGTCATTGTCGCCCTGCGTCATGCGGGCAGACGACCAAGTCTCTTGGTCGATCGCGCGCCAGCGCAATTCGGCCGCCAGTTGCTCGTGCCCGTCGGCAAAGATGACCGCCGATACGGCAATACGATCTCTGACGACCCTTTTCACCGGAAACGCACCGCCATCCACCGAAGGCTCGACATGCTCCACGACCAGCCTTGCCGAATCCCGCGACGGCTGTGCGGCAGGCGCGCCGCTGGCAGATACGACTGCGGGTGCGCGGCGCACCTCCATCAGCCGTACCTCGCCCGGTTGCAATTCGCCGTCAGAGTCCCAAGGGCCGAAATCCGCGGCGGCGGCGGATAATGCGTCGCCCGTTGGCAGCGCTGTCTCGTCATCGCCGCGATTAGCAAGGATCAGCAGCGCCTTGTCCGAAAAGCGCAAATCGGGGCCCGAAGCACGAGCGATGACTGCAATCGGGTCAAGCGCGTTGGATAGGCTGCGCACCTCGCCGTCATAGCCGGATGCCGCCTGCGCGTTCCTCACCGCATCGCCGAAGGCCTGCGCGCCGCGCTGCGTATCCAGCCATTCCAGCGGCGCCACGACACCGGCGCCCAGCGCCGCCATCAGTGGCAGGCTTGCGACCAACCGCGGATCGTTGCGACCCGCTCCGCTTGCATCGCACAGGACCGGTGCGTCCTGCCGCAGCTTATCGACCTTGGCAGACAGCGCAGCCGGATCGCCGGCAAACCGACCGGCATCGCAGATCAGATATCGGGACTCGGCGAAGGATCCTGTGCCGACCGATCCTGCAAGAACGAGAAAATCGCTCTTCCCCCGCGCCGCCGCGATTAGGCCGTCGTAAAGATCGGGCGCGATCCGCTCGGCCTCGTCGATCCAGATGCCGGCTATTCCATCCGTCCTCAGCGAAGCCAGCCGCTCGCACAGCGCCTTCACCACATCCTCGCTCGCATCGGGGCCGAGACGCGCCAGCGCCTCTCCACTGGGGGTCATCGGCTGCCGCGGATCGACGATGCCGCGCTCGTGCACCGAGCGGCGAACATGGAATTTTTCGGGGTGGGCGCTGACTAGGGGATGTTCGACAGGCAGGCGTCGCAGATCGGTCCTGACGATCAAACGAAGCGAATTTTCCCGGCACAGGTCTCGAAGGTCGCCCGGTACCTGCGAACCATCGGCGAGCATTCCGCCCTGCGAGCGCCAGACGACGCCGGAAGCGCCGCTGCTTCCTATCCTTGCCAGACAATCCTTCGAACTATCCAGATACTGCCGGGGTTCGATGGAAATCAGGCAAAGAGGTTGGGACAAGGGCTTGCTCCGGCGAGAGAGTTGAACACATGTTCTCAATCCCTCCACCACCGCATCGTTCCGAATTGTCCGAGTGTTCAGGACGAGGACGTCTTGCCGGTTCGCGGCTTGCGAATTCCTGTTCTTGTCTGGCCCGCGCCTTTTTCGGGGCTGGCTTTAGCGGGCTTCTTTCCAGCCCGATCGCCGCTGGCCGATTTGTTCGACGCGGTTTTTCCCTCCGCGCTTTTCGTGCGGCTGGCATTTTGCGTCGTCGTCTTGCGAGCAGGCTTGCCGGTCTCGCGGCTTTCGCGCTGCGCATCGGCCATCTCGCTGGCCGCTTGCTGCCAGTGCTGCGCTTCACGTCCGTGCGGCCGGCCTTCCTCTTCCCAGATTTCATAGGCGCGTTCGCGAATGCGGCATTCGATTTCTTGATCCATGGGTGTTTCCTCCTGCTGTGCCAGAGTTCACCCAAACCAATGCGCCAATTGTGGCAAAGCTCCCCGAAATCCGGGTTCGGCGCAGGATCAGGCAGCTTACGGCATTCCCATTGCCCCCGAGCCGCTTTCGGGGCGCGCGCCTTTCGGGGAACGCATCGCCGCTCGGCGCGTCGGTCAATTACACCCCTTCATGAAAGGAACTCACCATGGGCGAATATGAACCCGAAGACTCGCGCGACGTCACGCTGACGAAATCGAACACCCCGATCGAACCCGAACGCACCGGGCCAAAGGAAAGCCGGTCGCGCGAAAAGACCGACAATAAGGACGGCAAGGTCGTCGGGCGCGCCGTGGAAGACAAGCCGGCCAAGCGATAAGCGCGGCGGACCGGGCTAGCGCGCGAACAGGCTGTCCAGGCTTTCGAACGCCTTCATCTCGATCGCATTGCCGCTGGGATCGCGAAAGAACATCGTGGCCTGTTCGCCGGGCTGGCCCTTGAAGCGGACATGCGGTTCGATGTCGAATGTCATGCCTCGGGCGGTCAGCCGATCCGCCAGCTCCTGCCAGTCCTCCATCGTCAGGATCACCCCGAAATGGGGCACCGGCACGTCATGACCATCCACCGGATTGCCGCCTGCATCGCCCCTCGCCGCATCCACCTTGTGGGCGACGATCTGGTGACCAAAGAAGTCGAAATCGATCCATTCGTCCGAGCTGCGCCCCTCAGGGCAGCCCATCATTTCTCCCCAAAAGGCCCGCGCGGTGTCGAGGTCGTGAACGGGAAAGGCAAGGTGAAAAGGCCGGATGGTCATGTCGCTACTTTCTTGAAATCTGTTCGGAACGAGCGGCTCAGAGCTAGCTGCCCAACAGGCGCTCGCCCAGCAATGTGCGGAAGTCGCGGCGACTGTCGGCGACGACCAGCACGGTAACGCGCATCTTCTCCGCCAGATAGATGATGCGGAAGGGCGCACGCGACAATTGGCGAAACTCGTGAATGCCCAGCGCGTCCAGCTCGGGCACGACCGGCCCCTTGGCGGGATGGCTGGCAAGACTCTCGATCGCCGCGACCAGATCGTCCAGCAATGCGTCCGCCCCGTCCCCGCCGCGCTGCGCAAGGCGGCGGCGATAGATGCCGGACAGGTCGCGCTCTGCCCCGATCGACAGGCGCACGTCGATTGTCTGGTTCACCATGGACGGCCCGCCCGGCAATCAGCCGCGCGCGCGGATCCTGTCCGCCAGCCCCGCCACCGGCGCGGTCCGGCCCGCCGCCATGTCGTCGCGGCCAAGCGCGATCAGCTTGAGCAGCGCCAGCGCTTCCTGCGTCTGTTCATAGCTGCCGATATCCTGCAGCACCGCCTTTGCCTCGCCGTTCTGGGTGACGATCAGCGGCGACGCCCCCTCCCCCAGTTCGCGGATGACATCGGCGCTATGCGCTTTCAGAAAGCTGATGGGTTTGACGCGGTCTTGAATATTCATATACATGGTCCTTATTCGGTTCGAATATAGACCATGAAGCCCGTGCATTCAAGCCGGGCTTCCCGGTCTCCTGCCTGCTTGCTCCAACCCGAATTCTGCCGCAGTCTTAGCGGGCCGCGGCGCGACGGAACCCGATGGATCGGAGGCAGCAGCATGAATGCAGTTCACGGACGTCCGCAAGGTGCGGCGATCGGTACGGAATTTCCCCGAATGCGGCGGGCGTGGGGATGGATACTGGCCTATGGCATCCTGCTGATCATCATCGGCGCCATTGCCATGTTCAACCCGGTCGGCACCAATATGGCGATTGGCGTGCTGTTTGGGCTGATGCTCGGCATTGCGGGCATCGTTTCCATCGTGGCCGGCTTTCGCGATTTCGGCTGGCAGTCGAAACTGGTCGATTTCCTGTTCGGCGCGCTCGCGCTGGTCGGCGCGTTCATCTTCCTTGCCATGCCGGTGCTCAGTGCGGCCAGCCTGATCTGGGCGGCGGGGATTTTCTTCATCGTGAACGGCGTGGTCGAACTCTATCACGGGTTCAAGGCGGACGAGGATCGCGCATTGCTGTTTATCATGGGCGCGATCGACCTTTTGCTGGGCCTTTACATCGCCTTCCTGATGCCGGTCGGAGCGCAGATCCTTGCGCTGGCATGGCTTGTCGGCCTGGGCCTGATCTTCCGCGGGCTGCTGCTCGCCTTCGTGGCGTTCCGCGTTCGCGCCATGACCAAGAGGCTGTCGGGCGGATGATGCCGCGTCACACGCCGAGGCACATATATTTGATCTCGAGATAATCAGCGAGGCCGTAGTGCGAACCCTCGCGGCCAAGGCCTGATTGCTTGATGCCGCCAAACGGCGCGACCTCGGTTGAGATCAGGCCGGTGTTGATCCCGACCATGCCCGCTTCCAACGCTTCGGCCACGCGCCAGATGCGGGACATGTCGCGCGCATAGAAATAGCTGGCGAGCCCGAACTCGGTATCGTTCGCCATGCGTAGCGCTTTGTCCTCGTCCTCAAAGCGGATGAGGCCTGCGACCGGCCCGAAAGTCTCTTCGCGGGCAAGCAGCATGTCGTGTTTCACGTCGCCCAGCACGGTTGGCTTGAAGAACGTGCCGCTCAGATCGCTGCGCCCGCCGCCGGTCAGGACTTTCGCGCCGCCGTCCTTCGCGTCCTTCAGATGTTCCTCGACCTTCTCAACCGCCGCCTCGTCGATCAGCGGGCCGATGTCAGTACCGTCGTCGAGGCCATAGCCCACCTTCATGGCCGAGACCCGCTTCGCCAGCTTTTCGGCGAACTCGTCATATATACCCGCCTGAACATAGAACCGGTTCGTGCAAACGCATGTCTGCCCACCATTGCGGAATTTCGAGATCAGCGCTCCCTCGACCGCGGCATCGATATCGGCGTCGTCGAATACCAGGAAGGGCGCATTGCCGCCCAGTTCCATGCTGACCTTCTTCACTGTGTCGGCGGACGCGGCCAGCAATTGCCGTCCGATCTCGGTCGAACCGGTGAAGGTAATCTTGCGGACCTTGGGGTTCGCGGTCAGCTCGCCGCCGATGGCGCCCGCACTGCCCGTCACGACATTGACGACGCCCGCCGGAATGGCCGCCTCTTCACACAGCGCGGCGATCGCCAGCGCCGAAAACGGCGTGGCCGACGCAGGCTTGATCACGATGGTGCAGCCCGCCGCCAGCGCGGGGCCAAGCTTGCGCGTGATCATGGCATTGGGAAAGTTCCAGGGCGTGATCGCACCGACCACGCCTACCGGCTGCTTCACCACCACGATGCGGCGGTCGGCGGCATGCGGCGGGATGACATCGCCATAGGCGCGCTTCGCTTCCTCGGCAAACCATTCAATAAAGCCCGCGCCATAGGCGATCTCTCCGCGCCCCTCAGCGAGCGGCTTGCCCTGTTCGCGCGACAGCAGCTCGCCCAGATCGTCCTTGTGCTGCATCATCAGGTCGAACAGGCGCCGCAGCAGCTTCGAGCGCTCGCCCGCCGTCTTCGCGCGCCAGCCGGGTAGCGCCTTGTGCGCAGCCTCGATCGCGCGGCGCGTCTCGTCCGCACCCATCTTCGGCACGGTGCCCATGACCTTGCCGGTGCCCGGATCGGTTACATCAATGGCCGCGCCGCCATCGGCATCACACCACTGGCCGTCGATGTAGCACTGCTGCCTGAGGAAAGCCTGATAGGTCATGTCTGCTCCGGGAAAATGTCGGCTTGCCTTCCCTACCGCCGAATGCCGCCTGCGTTCCCGCATCAGCCCTTATGGAACGGGTCAGACCAGAGTGGGCCGTGACCGGATCGCGTTCAAGACCTGAGGCGCGACGATATAGACCGCATGCCGCCCGCCACCGCGATTGCAGTGGTCCTTCACCCGCCCCGCGTAATGGCGGCGCACGAAGCCTGCCTTTACCAGGTCCGAAACGGCCCGGCTGACATTGGCCTTGCCGACGGTCAGCGCCTCCTCCTCCAGCGCGGCATCGACCAGCGCCGTGTCGCAGGCCCTGGGGCCGAGGCGCTGTTCCACCTTGCGGCGCATCGCGGCGCGGCGATGATCGCGCGCGGCCAGCGGGACGAGCTGGCCCGCCACCCATTCGCGCAAGGGCTGGCGGACGCCATCGGGTCCGGCAACCCACGGCCCCGCCCGCCCGTCGGATCGCGCCGCCTCTGCAATCAGCCCCAGCACCATGAACGCATAGCGCGGGCGCCGCGAGTTCTGCGCAAGCGCGTTCAGGATCGAACCCAGATCGGCGGGCCGGGCGGTGTGTTCGGGCGTGTACATAAGGTGAATCTGCCACGACGCGAATCGCTTGTGAATCCCCCTCGTCGCCGGAGATTCGCCGGGAAGACCCTTTTGTCATGCGTGACACTTTGCCCGGAGCGGCGAGCTCCAATTTGGCCGTTCGAGACAAGAGTCTCGGCATGTAAGGCGCTGAATGGCTGTTTACCGGGCTTTTCTGCCCGTTATCGCAGGCTACGGCTCTCTGTTGGCCGTGGCGCTGCCCTCGGCAAAGTGTCACCAGTGGACATCAGATATATGGCCGGCGGGACCGTCAAGCCTCCATGGCCGAAACCACCCCGCTTGGACGGAAACTCGAGAGAGGGACGCGCCTACCGGCCTCGTTCGGCTTGCACTCTGAACGTCGCGGCCTGTGTCCCCGTCCTAGCCTGCGCCCTCCAGAAGCTCCACACGGTCAGCGCGCCCAGCATGGCGAGCGACAATCCACCGAAGGTCAGCACCAGCCTCCAAAGCAGTCCGCCAACTTTGCCGGAATGCAGCGGATAGAACTTTTCCGACACCGTCTGCTTGTCCAGCGTGCCATTGGGCGCGTCGACGGTGACCGCCCCGCCCTCCTCGCGCAGATAGCTGCGGCCGTTGGGCGTCCATTCGAAATCCTGCCGCATGCGCAGTGTCAGACTGTCGTCCGAAAACTGCAGGCGGCGAAACTCGGCATCGGGAAAGATCCGCCGACCTTGGCGCAGCAGCGCGGCGGGGTTGCGCGGATTGATGTGAGCGGACGGCGTATCGGAAGCAGCGGGCTTTTCAGGAAAGGGCGCGGTGATCGCATTGCGCACAGGCTCGAACACCATGGCCGCACCGGTCAGGAACAGCAGGGCCAGCACCGGCGCGACCATGATGCCAAGATCGCGGTGCTGCCGCACGATCGCGCTGCGCGTCAGGCGGCGCGGCCACAGCCGAAAGGCGAAGGTTCGGCGCGTTCGCCACCAGATGATCGCGCCCGATATCACGAAGAAAAGGCCCGCCAGTCCTGCGGCGCCCACGATCACTTCGCCCGTATCGCCTGCCAGCAGATAATGGTGCAGGTCGAACAGCCACAATTCGGGCCTCTCCCAGATCGTCTGCCACTGTTCGGCGATGATGCCGGACCCGTCGATATAGGCCCCGCCGCCGCCCTCATAGGCCGCGTGGTGCAGCCCCATCCCCTCGCCCGCGAAAGTGACGCGCGACAGGCCGGGTGCATGGGCTTGCGCAGCATCGACGACGCGCGCCAGCGCGGCGACATCGCTGGCGGGCGCGTCATCCGCTCCTGGTACGCCGATCCACGCATCTTCCCACAACAGCGCCGTGCCCGACAGCGCCAGCACGACAAGGACGATGCCCAGCACCGCCCCCACCCACCGGTGCAGCCAGATCAGCGCGTTCATCGCCCCCGCGCTCCTCAGAACTCGCTCTGCAGCGATAGGGTCATGGTACGGCCCCTGCCCGCGAAATAGCGGCTGTCGTCGGTCACGCGCACCGTGTCGCTGTCGTAAGTCAGGTAATATTCGTCGAGCGCATTCTGCATTCCCAGCGAAACCACACCGAAGTCGGTGCGATAGCCGACATAGGCGTCCAGCAGCGTGTATCCTTCGAACGCGGCCTCGTAAGGCTGCCCCTCAAAGCTGCGCGACAGGTAAAAGCGTGCCTGTGCGCGTGCGCTGAACCGTCCGCTGGCGTAATCGGCAGCAAGGTTCAGCCTGTCGGGCGAGATATTGCCGCCGTCGAGGTCGATATCCACCTCCCCGTCGCCATCGCTGTCGGTCTGGCCCATCAGATGGCTGTAACCGGCGGAAAGAGACAGGCCTGGCACGGGTGTTTCCATGCCGATCGACAATTCCAGCCCCTCGATCGAGATCGGCGCGCGCACGACCTCGAAAATGCCGTCGGGATTGAGCACCAGCAGCGAGCCGAGATCGCTCGACGACCAGAAATAGCTGGCGCTGGCGGTCATCGGCCCCCTCTCGACCTCGACACCCAGTTCGCGATTGTTCGAGATCACGGGTTCGAGCGAGAGGTAATTGTCGATGTCGACGCCCTCCTCGCTGATGCCGCGCAGGATGCGGCCGACATCGGCGATGGTATAGCCCTCGGCATAGCTGCCATAGGCGCGCACGCCCTTGACCGGCTCGACAATGACGCCGCCGTTCAGCAGCGTGTCGCTGAACGACGGGCTGCCCCCGCGCACCAGATTGCCGCCATAGGACGCCAGCGTCGTGTAATCGTCGACAGTCAGCTTGACGTCCTCGTGCCGCAGCCCGCCCGCAAGGCGAAGAACGCCATCGAAAAGCGCCCAGTTCGCCTGCGCAAAGGGCGCAAGGCTGCGGAATTCGGTTTCCGGCACCCAGGCGCGTCCGGTCTGCTTCAGGATCTGCTCGGTCGTGTCGAACAGCGCGTCGAAGCCGACGGTCAAAACAAGGTCCTCATAGCCCGGAATGGCGCGCTCATAGCTGACCTTGCCGCCCAGCTTGCGCGACTTGTTGGCGGACTGGTCGAACAGCTGGCCGGTCGGGTCGATGGAAGGGTCCTGAAACGTGCCGAATACACCTCCGCCGAACACATCGCGGGTACGGTTGTAGAAGCCCTGCAGCGTCAGCGCCCCGCCTGCCAGATCGTCATGGGTGAAGGAAGCCGACAGCGTGTCCGCCCGGTTGGAAGGCTGATCGCCGGGCGAAACGCCCTTCACGCTGGTGGCCGGGCTATCGGTATCGCGGTCGCCTGGGACGATGACATAATTGCCGTTGCCTTCCAGCTCGAAATGGTTGGCGACCAGTTCGAACCGCGCATCGGGCGTGAACTGATAGCCGAAGCGGCCGAACACCGACCAGCTGTCGCTGTCCTGTATCTCGCCCTGCGTGCCATCGACGCCGATCCGATTGCCGCGCCCGTCGATGAACGCGCCCCGCCTTTCGAACGCGCCGCCGACCGAAGCATCGAAGGCCCCCGCCCGCCATCCCGCCAGCGCTGCGGCCTTGCCGCCCAGCGCCTCGCCGTCGAAACCATCGGCGGCGGTGCCCTGCAGCAAGGTGCGGACGGTCACCCCATCGGATGTTGGAGCGGAGGCGGTGACCTGGTTCACCACGCCCCCCGTCGCGCCAATGCCCTGCAGCGCGTTGGAGCCATAAATGACCTCCACCCGGTCGATGAAGAACGGGTCTATCGTATAACCGTCGCGTGAACCGTCGCGTACGGGCGTCGACTGCGGAATTCCGTTGATCGCATATAGCGGTGAACGGCCCCGCAGGCTCTCCCCCGCCCCGCTAAGCTTTTGCCGGGTCGGCGAAAACGACGGGAGCAGCGCCGACACGGCCTCGACGGTCGAACCCGAAATGACGATCTGCCGGTCGAGCGCGGCCGTGTCGATGACATCGATGGTCAGCGGGAGAGCACTGACGGGCAGCTGCGTGCGGGCGGCCGACACGACGATATCGCCCTCGCTTTCGGGCTCACTCCCCTGCCCTTCCGCAGTCTGTGCATGGGCGAGGTTCGACGCGGCGATGGCAGCAGCCGCGACATTGAGGGCGAAAAACGTCGAAATGCGCATGGGTCCTCCCGTGGAATTGCGGTGGCGGCTAGCGCTAATGCGAATGCATTGCAATACCTGCTATGAGGAATGAAGTGCGGGACGAAGCCATGGGCGCGCAACTAAGGCCTCCGCATGTGGATAAACCCAATCCCGGTTTGCGCATTGAATTAGTTTCCCGCACGATCCCGCTGAAAAGCTTCAATCGCAAGGCGAGGCGCGAAATGCATTCAGAGGTCGACCGAATTTCCGAACTGGCCCAGGCCGGCGAACGCATGATCGAGCGCCTGCGCAAGAAAGCCTTCTTGCCCGAAGCGCGCAAGGGGCTTTCGGTGCGATACGGCATTGCCGAGGCGGCTGCCCTGCTGGGATGCAGCACCAATCGCATTCGCATGGCCGAGGATGACGGGCGACTACCGCCCCCTCCCCCGACCGAGAACGGGCGGCGTCCCGGCTATACGATCGAGGAATTGCTGAAGATGCGCGACGTTCTCGACGCATCGCCGCGGCGTGCGCCGCTGGATGTGCCGGCCATGATCGCGGTGCAGAACTTCAAGGGCGGCGTCGGCAAGTCGACGGTCACGACCCATCTGGCGCACTATTTCGCGGTTCAGGGCTACCGCGTGCTGGTTGTCGATTGCGACAGCCAGGCGACGACGACCACCCTGTTCGGCTTCAATCCCCATTTCAACGTAACGCGCGAACAGACGCTCTATCCCTATCTCTCGATCGAGCCGACCCAGTCGAGCCTGCATTACGCGGTACAGGAAACGCCTTGGCCCAATGTCGATCTCATTCCGTCCAACCTCGAACTGTTCGACGTGGAATACGAACTGGCGGCAGGCGGTGCGGACGGGGGATCGGTTCTGGCAAGCCGTTTTCGCAAGCTGAAACAAGGACTTATGGATATTGCGCAGGGGTATGATATCGTCCTGCTCGATCCTCCCCCGGCACTTGGCACGATCAGCCTTGCGGTGATGCAGGCAGCGAATGCGCTGCTTGTGCCGCTGGCCGCGACGACTCCCGATTTCTGCTCCACCGTGCAGTTCCTGTCGATGATGGAGCAGGTGACGGGTCAGCTTCAGGACGCCGGAATCCATGTCGAATATGATTTCGTCCGGCTGATTTGTTCGAAGTTCGACTCAAACGATCCCAGCCATGCGATGGTGCGGCAGATCATGGAGCAGAGCTTTGGCCCGGCGCTTCTGCCCGTGCCAATCCTGGAAAGCGCGGAAATCAGCCACGCGGCCCTTCGCATGATGACGGTGTACGAGCTGGAAAAGCCCATCGGCACGCCGCGCACGCACAAGCGCTGCCGCGCCAATCTCGACGAGGCGATGGGTCAGGTCGAGGCGCTGGTACGCCGCGGTTGGGGCGTTGCCGAGCCCGCAAGCGAGGAGGCCATCGTCAATGCTGCCTGATGCACCCGCCTCGCCCAAGATTGCAGCGGCCTGCCCTTTCCCGGCTCAAGGTCATGATTTTATTTTCCTACCGCCCCGCACCGGCCGTAGCGCGCCGCGTCGACCGCGAAAGGACGCATGATGGCACGCAAGCAAAGCGAATATCTGGCCGATCTGCTGGGGGATGACGAAGAAGACGGCGCCGCATCTGCCGCGCCGAACGTCGACACTTCGGGAACGCGGGACAAAGCGCCCTCCCCTGTCCCGCCTTCAGGTGACGCGCCGGACGCGCCGCGATCTTCGCGCCGCGGTTCGATGACCTTGCTTGGCCGCGAGAGCGCTCTGGCTCGCGTCGCGAGCGGCGACGTGAAGCAGGTCACGCAGATGCAGCTCGACCCGGCACGCGTACGGCCATGGGCCGGGAATGCGCGCTCCTATGAACACCTGACCGAAGAAAACTGCCGCGAGCTGATCGATTCGCTGATTTCCGAGGGTGGACAAAAGGTTCCTGCCGTCGTCCGCCGGATTCAGGACGATCCCGACCATGACTACGAGGTCATCGCCGGCACCCGACGTCACTGGTCGATCAGCTGGCTGCGTGCGCATTCCTATCCGGACATGCGCTTTCTGGCGCAGGTCGTGGATCTCGACGACGAAGCGGCCTTTCGCCTTGCGGATATCGAAAACCGGGCGCGCAAGGACGTGTCCGACCTCGAACGCGCGCGCAATTATGCCGCGGCGCTCAAGACCCATTACGGCAACCACATGACTCGGATGGCCGAGCGGCTGAAGCTGTCGAAGGGCTGGCTTTCCAAGATGCTGAAGGTCGCCTCCTTGCCCGATGACATCATCGAGGCATTCGCCTCCCCCGCCGATGTTCAGCTCAAGCCCGCCTACCCGCTGGCGCAGGCCATGGACGATGCCGGACGCTCGAAGGCGATCCGTAACGAGGCACGAGCGCTGGCCCGCGAACAATCGTCGCGGCGGGACCGGGGGCGCGAGCCCCTTCCCGCACAGGACGTCCTTCGGCGCCTCATGGAGGCGGGAAGCGAACGGACAAAGACCGCTCCCATGGTGATACGCTGCGGCGGGCGTCCTCTTGTTACCGTAAAGTCGTCGACCCGCCAGGGCGTGACGATCCAGTTGCATTCGGGCACCGGCGCCAGCGACGAAGACATCATGGATGCCGTGCGCAGCGCGCTGGACAGGCTTGAGGACGAAGGTCGGGGGCTGCAGCCGTGATCGCACCGGCCAGCAAGGCCTCCCCTGCCCTAACCCGAATGCGCAGCGTGATTTCCGGATGTTTCCCTAGGGAAACATCAGACCCTGCCCGACGCGTTTCCTCGGGGAAACGAAAGGCAGCGGGATGACCCGGGCCAAGCGCAAGACCGCACCCGATCAATTCGATCTCTTCCTGCCCTACCTCAGCGACCTGCCGCTGCGCGATCAGCGCGAGATGATGGAGCGCCCCTTCTTCTCGCTGTCGAAGACCAAGCGCATCAAGCCGATCGATTATACCAGCCCCGACGGCAAGCTGTGGGTCAATGTCAGCCCCAATGCCAAATACGGCATGGCGACGATCTGGGATGCGGACATACTGATCTATTGCGCCAGCCAGATGGCCGACATGAAGCGCCGGGGCGTCAACGACATACCGCGGACTTTGCATGTCATGCCCTATGACATCCTGCGCTCGATCGGCCGGCCCACCACCGGGCGCGCCTATGAATTGCTCGCGCAGGCGCTGGACCGGCTCGTCGCCACGACGATCAAAACGAATATCCGTGCCGAAAGCAGGCGCGAGGCGACGTTCACATGGCTCGACGGCTGGACCCAGATCGTCGACGAAAAGACTGAACGCTCCATGGGCATGACACTGGAACTGTCGAACTGGTTCTACGAAGGCGTTATGATGGAAGGCGGCGTGCTGTCCATCGATCCGGCCTATTTCGACATCACCGGCGGGCGAGAGCGGTGGCTTTACCGCGTAGCGCGCAAGCACGCCGGCGGGGCAGGGGAGGGGGGTTTCGCCATCGCCATGCCCACGCTGTTCGAGAAATCCGGCGCCGAGGGGCAGTATCGGCGTTTCAAGTTCGAAATGCTCAAGCTGGTGGAGAAGAACGCCCTGCCCGGGTACGGCTTGTCTCTGGAGCAGGGCAGGGGAGGGGACCCCCTTGTCCGCATGCGCAGGATCGACGGGAAGGATGGCGCCAAGACATCACGCCTCCCCGACGCCCCAGAAGGCGTTTCCCCGGGGAAACAATCGCCTGCGGCAGAAAAGCCCGTGTCACAGCCAGCCGATCCGCGTGAGCCAACCGCTACCTCGATTGTACCCAAAAAAGATTCCGCCACCGACGACACCGTCGATGTCGCCTCGCTCGTCCGCTCGACGCTGGCAGGCATGACCGATGCCGCCACACGGGGCTTCATGACCTCGGAGACAATTGAGCATTTGCGTGAGACCTGCCCGGGGTGGGACCTCTATGCGCTTCATGCCGAATTCGAAAATTGGGTCGGCAGCAAGCCGGAACGCCTGCCTGCCAATTGGCAGAAGGCCTTTATCGGCTGGGTAAAGCGGCACCACGCAAAGAACCGTCACCAGCTTCGCGCCTGAACGGTCTGGACCCGGCCTCGTGCCCTCCAGCGCGCCACTTCCACCCCGTTGCGATGAAATGCCCAGCCTCATCCGCGCCAGCCTCGCCTGTTCCCGAAGTGTCGTGTCTCTCCGTATCGCCCCCGCGATTGCGTAGTGGCTACGAAATAATTGAACGACTTCAGCCGCTGCTCCCCATAGTTTGATTCAAACGATCGACCCAAAATGTTCGAATGGCCAGATCTTCGACACATTGGGAACACACCTCGACCTTTCGGGAACACTTAACCGACCTTTCAGGAACAGCGCGTCGACCTATCAGGAACGCATCAACGAACTTATGGGAACGCGCGCCCGCAGCGACTCGCGTAGAATCCACGAGTCGCAGCGAGAGGGGACCCACTTAACCTTTCAAACTAGACCTAAACCCATCTAACAAAGTGAATTTACAAATATCTTTTGGAATTAGGAAACTAGCCGTAGGCCCCAGAATTCCAAATAGGCGAGAGTTGATACAATCGCTCGAACCCGCTTCAAGACGCTCACTTGTCATGAGCACCCTAGCCAGTATCGAGGGGTGCTGATGCATGTGTGACGACACCCCCACCGGGAGCTAATGATGGATCTGGAACGCAAGCCGATGAATATGGGGCAAACTCCCGCCTTACTGATTGTTGATATGATCAACGCCTTCACGGATCCAGCGTGCCCGCTCGGCACAGACGCCGCTAGCGTCGTCGAGGCCAACCGGATGTTGCTGACAGCTTTCAGGGCCCGCTCGCTGCCCATAGTATATACAACCGTGATCTTCCGCTGCGAAAGTGAGGGCAGGGCGTTTCGCAACAGAGTTCCTGCGCTTGAGGTTTTGCAGCCAGACAGCGAATGGGTGAAAGTCGATCGCGCACTCGAACCTTTGGCCGGCGAGTACATAACTGAGAAAAAAGGTGCATCGGCGTTTTTCGGGACCGACTTGGCGACATGGCTAGATCGACGCGGCGCCGATTCCGTGGTCGTGACGGGGTTGACGACCTCAGGCTGCGTCAGGGCTAGCGTCGTCGATGGATTGCAGCACGATTATCCCGTCTTCGTACCTCGGCAGGCAGTGGGCGATCGCAATCCTAATGCACATGAAGCCAATCTGTTCGATATGCATGCCAAATACGCTGACGTTTTGGATCTCGCCGAGCTGCTAGCGATGTTACCGGGAAATGATACGCAAAGCAGGGCTTAGAGGCCAGGTGAGGCCTCAAAAGCGCCACAGATGGCAAGAGAGTAGGGATCTCACGCTTTTGGCCCGTGCAAGCGTCTAGGGAAGCTTAGGACGCACGACAGCTAAGCCCAAGGTAACAGGCCTAAAGTCAAATGATAGCTGATCAAACCCGACGTTGCCGAGGCCACGATGGCTTTATAGTTCCGACCCGTAACACCACGCAGAATATTCTTACCAATAAAGGCAAGATTAATCCTACAATATCAATAGGTTGCCGAATATAAAGGCTTTAGACAAATTCCGTTGCTGCCATCCCCGAACGCCCACTTGATGAACAGGCGACAGAGAAAACGTCTTGGGTAGCTGCAAGCCGATCGGACACAGGGTGACGGTGGCTCTCTACACCCGCCAACCCGCCTCCGATCTGACCTTGCTATACGCCTTAAGCGCTGATGACCGCGATCTTCGCGCGCACTTCAACCGTGTCCTCCGGCTGAGCCAGGATCTCCTTTAGCGTGCCGCTTGCGGGGGAGGGGACCTCGACCGTCGTCTTTGCCGCCTCGATCTCCACGAGCGGTTCGCCCTCGGTGACGGTATCGCCGGGCTGCTTCAGCCAGCGCACGATCTCGGCGTCCTGCATGCCCATGCCGAACTGTGGCAGGATGACATCGATATCTGCCATGACATGTCTCCCTCAGGCCTCGACCGGCTGTTGCGCATTCATCAGACGGCGTGCAGCCCCGACGACGCGCTCCACGCTGGGATAGAGCGGCTTTTCGATCGGCGGGCTGAACGGCAGATGCGTATCTGGCGTGGTGACACGCAGCACGGGGCCTTTCAGCGCGTCGAACGCATTCTCGGCGATATGGGCGGAAATCTCGCTCGCCGCGCTGCACGTCATGTGTGCGGGATCGACGCAGATCGCTCGGCCCGTCTTGCGCACCGATTGCAGGATCAGCTCGCGGTCCAGCGGCACCAGCGTGCGCGGATCGACCACTTCCAGCGAAATGCCTTCCTTCTCCAGCTGAGCCGCCGCCTTCAGCGCGATCGGCACCGCGCCTGCAACCGCCACGACGGTTATGTCGCTGCCTTCGCGCTTGATGTCGCCCTTGCCCAGCGGGATGATGAAGTCCGGATCGTCGGGCAGTTCGGATTTCGACATCCAGCAGGTGCTGTCTTCGAAACACAGCACCGGATCGTCGCTGCGGATCGCGGCTTTCAGCAGACCTTTCATGTCATAGGCGGTGGCCGGCGCGATAATCTTGAGCCCCGGCATGTTCATGAACATTGCATAGGGCCGATCCGAATGCTGCGCAGCATTCGAGTTGCCGTAGAACATGCACGACCGGATCACGAGCGGCAGCCGGGCCTGACCGCCATAGATGTAACGCGACTTGGCGATGATCGAGCAGATCTGGTCCATCGCGGGATAGAGGAAGGACGAGATCGTCGCGTCGATGATCGGCCGCATGCCGACCATTGCCGCGCCCGCGCCCGCGCCGATAAAGCCGTTTTCGGATATCGGCGTGTCGAGAATGCGCTCCTTGCCGAATTGCTCGACGAAATCGGTGGTGGTGCCAAAGACATTGCAGCGAATGTCCTCGCCCATCATGAACACGCTTTCGTCGCGTTCCAGTTCTTCATGCTGCGCCTGTCTGATGGCTTCCAGGAATGTGGCTTTTGCCATGGGTTTTCGCTCCACTGATTAGGGGCCGCGTCAGGCGGTCAGATGGTCGGGGACGGGCAGGCGGTCGGTGAACACGTCATCGAACGCTTCCTCCGCCTGGGGATAGTCGGCATCGCGCGCATATTTGATCGCGTCGGCGACCTCGTCGGCGGTCTCGCTCTCGATTGTGTCTAGGACGGCGGGATCGACGCCTTCTTCCTCAAGCCTCTGGCGATAGATCACCAGCGGGTCGCGGGCCTTCCATTGTTCCTCCTCACCCTGCCGGGGCGTGAGGTTGCGGCCCATGTTCACCGCGTGATCGCCATAGCGATAGGTCTTGGTCTCGACGAACACCGGGCCCTTGCCCGATCGCGCATGGTCGACCGCCTCGGTCACGGCTTTCTCGACCGCGTCCACGTCCTGTCCGTCCACGATGATCGACTTCATCGCATACGCCTTGGCGCGGTCGGCCAGATCCTTGACCGGCACCGCGTCCGCGACCGGCGTGGACATGCCATAGAGGTTGTTTTCGCACACGAAGACGGCGGGAAGGCACCATGCGGCGGCCAGATTCATCCCTTCATGCGCGGCGCCCTCGCTGGTCGCGCCGTCGCCAAAGAAACACAGCGCCACCTGCCCGGTCTTCTTCAGCTTCGCGCCCAGCGCCGCGCCTGCCGCGACCGGCACGCCCGATCCGACGATGCTCGTCTCGCCCAGACTGCCGATGGAGAAATCGGACAGGTGCATCGATCCGCCCTTGCCCTTGCAGACGCCCGATGCCTTGCCCAGCAGTTCGGCCATGAGCGGACGCAAGCTTGCGCCCTTGGCGATGGGATGGCCGTGGCTGCGATGGTTGCCGACCATATAGTCGTCATCGCGCAGCGCCATGCAGGAACCCACGCCCGAGGCCTCCATCCCCGCATAGGTGTGGAGCGCACCGGGAATCTCGCCCTGCGCATGAATTGACTCCGCCAGATCCTCGAATTGCCGGATGCGTTGCATGCGCCGGTATTTTTCAAGCTTACGGCTGTTCGATTGCGTCTCGTCCATGAATAATCCTCTCGTGGGTCAGCCGAGTGCCGCTTCGGGCTCTCTTGCAGTCTCGATCAATTGCAGGGGGGTGGCGTACATCGGCTCGGGCGCGCCGGCGGTGACCGCATAGACATTCTCCATGTGGCAGGGCCCCAGCTTCGCGCCGAAGAACAGGCTGTCTAGGCTGACCAGCATGTCCTCCTCCATCACGAAGCCCTGCTTGACGCCCGACAGGCCCGCGGCAGGGAAGGGGAGGGGGATCTCCAGCGGCATCAACCCGATGCCATGCGCCACCACCAGCAGCTTTTCAGGCGCGGCGACGCCCTTGGACTTCAGATGTTCATAGCCGATCATCGACAGCGTGCTGGTCGATACGCCGGGGCGCAGCCGGTCGACCATCATCAGGAAGGCATCGCGCAATATGTCGTGCAGGCGGCGGTAATCCTCGCTCGCGCGGCCGACGACGGCGGTGCGGTTGATGTCGATCCAGAACCCGTCGAGCACGCCCTGCGTCTCGAGGATCACGATATCGCCATCGCGCAGCGCGCGATTGCCGGTGGTGCGAAACAGGTCGGGGATGAACTCGTCATCCTCGTAACTGCCGCCGAACAGCATCGCGCCTTCGTCCACCGGCACCACGCCACCCCGAACCATGAAGTCGCAGATGCCTGCCTGCACGTCGTTCCAGTCGACACCGGGGCCCAGCAGCGACCCGGCATGGGCGATCACCCGGTCGGCCATCACACCCACCTTGCGATAGGTTTCCAGCTCCTGCGCGGTCTTCACCACGCGCACCCGCATCATCAGGTCGAGGCAATCGGCGAATTCATGCGGCAGTTTCCCCGCGATCCCGGCCGAAATGCGGTGGCTGTCGAAACCGATGTGCGTGCCCGCCATGCCGTGATCGGCCAGCGCCGCGCCGATGGCGGCGACGATGTCGCTCTGGCACTCGCCGCGGATCGCGCCTGCCAGCGCCATCGCGTCCTCGGCCAGTTGCCCGCCCTTGCGGTCGGGATCGACATAGCGGCTGACCTCGCAGAAGTTCAGCATGTCGAAGGTGCGGATCTCGTCAAAGGTGCAGGCGGGAGTATCGCGGTTCAGCACCGCGACGATGCCCAGATTGGCCTCCGGAATCACCAATATCGCGGGCTTCGCCTCGTCGGCGAAGACGATTGCCCCCGCAAACGGCTCCTGCTGGGTCCAGCGTTCGAGGATCGAGTGATAGCCCGTGGCATAGCGGACATCGTGCGGATGGGTCAGGACGACCGCGTCAAAGCCCTCCTCGGCCATCTTGGCGCGCAGTCGCGCCACGCGGGGGTTGGCATCGGTCATGCGGGCGCCCTTTCGCGGCCTGCTTCCCCTTGGGCCGCCTTCTCCTTGGCCGCCCCTTCGTTCGAAATGTCGTTGGTCATCTTTCCTTCGGACAGGTCGCGCAGGAATTCATGGTTGAAGACGAAGCGGATCTCGCCCTCCTCGCCGGTGAAGGCGACTGCGCCGTGCCCCATGAAGAGATATTCGGTGCGTTCCTTGCAATGCGCCTCGCTGTGACGCGAACCGATGGGTTCGTAGCCGTATGTGCCCTGCGGCGCGGAGCCGACGTCATAGATCAGCTCGCCCTTGGTGACGAAATATTCGCCCGGACCAAGGTGCCAGTGCGGGGCGAATGTCGCGCCCGGCTCCATTTCGACGAACAGCACCCAGTCGCCCGTTTCCGCGCTGTATCGCAGCAGGCGGATGCTGGTCCCGGTGCCCAGCATCAGCGGTTCGGTATCGTTGATATTGACGATCAGGTCGCCGGGCTTACCGGCATCGTGCTTCTGGCTCATGGTCTTCGCTCCTGTTTCGAAAATGGCGGTCACATGGTGGCGGGCATCACATTGTGGCGGTCAGGCCCTCATCGGCGGCGATCACCGCGCCGTGCAGCGCGCTGGAATGTGGGCCGAGGAGGAAGAGGATCAGGTCGGCGATCTGTTCGGGTTCCATGAAGAACTGGCGGCGCGGACTGGGGTGGCCGTCCATCAGCGCGGCGATCGCACTTTCGCCCTCGGGCGTGCGCAGGCCCGCCGTCAGCGGCGTGGCGACCGCACCCGGGCACACGCAATTGATGCGGATGCCCTTGGCGCCCAGTTCCGCGGCCAAAGTGCGCGCCAGCATGGCGACGCCCGCTTTCGACGCGCTATAGGCGCTGTCGCCCGCGCGCCCCGCGGTGCCGCTGACCGATCCGACGAAGACGATGGCACCTTCGCCCGCCTCAATCATCGCGGGCAGCACCGCATTGGCGACATAGAAATTGCCTTTGAGGTTCACGTCGACATGCCGGTCGAACAGCGACACCGGGCTTTCGGGCACCGGATTGGGCTGCCACACCGCCGCATTGTTGACGAGCAGCGTGGCTGGGCCGAGTTCGCCCGCCAGCCTTTCCACCGCGCGTTCGACCGCCGCATTGTCCGCGATGTCGAGACAGGCGAAACCGTCGATCTCGCCTGCCTCCTGCGCGCTTCGCAGGCTGTCCTCGCTCTCGTTGGACAGAACCGCCACCTTGGCGCCGCCTTCGCGCAGCATGCGTGTGACGGCGCCGCCGATACCCGATGTGCCCCCGGTGACGATGGCGGTCCGGCCTGCAAAGGGCGCATCGCCGCTCATTGCGCGGTGAACCCGCCGTCGACCACCATCGCCGACCCGTGCATGTATCCCGCATCGTCGCTGGCGAGGAAACGCACCGCCTTGGCAATATCCTCCGGCTCGGCCAGGCGGCCGATGGGGTGGGCAGGTGCCAGCCCCTCGCGCGCGGCCTCGACGCTTTCGGCAAAGCCCTCGTCGACGAAGCGCTGCATGATGTGGTCGACCATGCCGGTGTTGACCCCGCTGGGATGCACCGAATTGACGCGGATCTTGTAGCCGAGCGCCGAAAACTCCAGCGCCGCCGCCTTGGTCAGCATGGTCACCGCCGCCTTGGACGCGCAATAGCCGGTGTGCAGCGGCGACCCGATCAGCCCCGCGACCGAGGCGATGTTCACGATGGCAGCGCCGTGCGGCAGCTTCTCGCCGCTGCGCTTCATCAGCTGCGCGGCGATCTTGGTGCCAAGGAACGGCCCCTCGACATTGACCGCCATCTGCTTCTTCCAGTCGGCGAGCGAGGTATTCTCCAGCTTTTCGACCACCACGATGCCCGCGACGTGGACAAGGATGTCCAGCTGGCCGTGCTCCGCCTCGATCGCGCCGATCACGCGCGACCATGCGGCCTCGTCGGTAACGTCGAGCTGGTGGTATTCGGCAACGCCGGTGCCGTCGCTGGTGCTTTCCGGAATATCCGCGCCGATCACATGCGCGCCCGCGCCTGCCAGCGTGCGGGCGATTTCCGATCCGATCCCGCCGGTCGATCCGGTGACAAGGGCGATCCGCCCGTCGAGCGCGCCGGTCATTGCATCTCTCCCATCCGGGCGAAGCTGCCGAGCGGTTCGCATTCGCGGATCACCGGCTCACCGTCGAGGCAGGCCCAGCCTTCCTCCGACATGGCGAGGTGGTAGGGCATGTTGGCATGCCGTTCCTTCGCGGCTTCGTCGGCGAAGACTTCCACGAAGTGAAAGCGGTTCGCATCGTCGCGGTCGCGCAGCACCTGGAACACCAGCGTATCGGGTTCGCCGGCGTGCACATCCTTGCGCAGCTGCGTTATCAGCTCGGCAAAGCGTTCGGCCTTGTCGGGCTTGACGCGGACGGTCATGAGTATGGCAATCATGAAAAGCAGATCCCTTCGATGGTGAAAACATGCCGGTGAGAGGCGAAATACTGGCCGATGCCGTGGCGGCGCTGCGCGGCGGCGATACCGCAAGGGCGCTGGCGCTGGCCGACGGCCTGCTGGCGAGAGATGGCAGCGATCCCGACGCGCTGACGGTGCGCGGCATGGCGCTGCAGGCCCGAGGCGCGGTGCAGGACGCGATCGCCGCGATGCGCGCCGCCCATGCCGCCGATCCGGCCAATCCGGCGCGCGCGGTCAATCTGGGGCTGGCCTTGAAGGCGGGCGGTCTGCACGACGAAGCCGTTGTCATGCTGCAGCAGGCGGTCGCAGCACGGCCGCAGCATGCGCCCGGCCTTGCCAATCTCGGCTCCTGCCTGATTGCGGCGGATCAGGCCGAGGAAGCGGTGGGCGTTCTCGAACGCGCGGTGGCGCTGTCCGGGCAGGACGCCGGCGCACAAAACAATCTCGGCGTCGCGCTGGCGCGCTGCGGCCGCGATGGGGAAGCGCTGGGGCGCTATGATGCGGCGCTCGCTTTGAAGCCCGCTTTCCACGAGGCGCGGCTCAATCGCGCCGATGCGCTGCACCGGCTGGGAAGGGCGGGGGAGGCGCTGCGCGAGGCGCAGGCGGTGCTGGATGCCGTTCCCGGCCATCCGCGCGCCGCCAATGTCGCGGGCATGGCCTGCGAGGCCTTGGGAGAGCACGAGGGGGCCATCGCGATCTGGCGCGATGCGCTGGACCGGCAGCCCAGCCATCCGGTTGGCGTCAATCTGATGCGCCTGCTGCTGAAACTGGGGCGCGAGGACGAGGTGCCGCCCATCGCGGACCGCTTGCTCGCCGCCGCGCCGGGCAGCACCACGCCGCTCGCCTATCTCGCCGCCGCGCTCGACCGCGCGGGGGAGGGGGCTGCGCTGGACGCATTGTGCGAAATCGAGCGTTTCGTGCGCATCATCGACATCACGCCGCCTGCCGGTTTCGCGACGGTGGACGCGTTCGGCGCCGCGCTCGAGGGTGAGTTGCGAGCGCATCCCTCGCTGACCTTCGAACCCGAAGGCCTCGTCACGCGCAAGGGGCGGCAGAGCGGCGAACTGGCCGATGCGGACACCCCGGCCATTGCGGCTCTGGCTGACATCGCCCGCACCGCGCTGGCGGAACACGCAGAGGCGATCGGAGAGGGTCCGGCGCATCCCTTTGCCGATGCACGGCCCGAAGGCTGGAGCCTGACCCTGTGGGGCACGCTGCTGACCCCCGGCGGCGCGGTGGAGCCGCATATCCACGCCCCCAACTGGCTGTCGGGCGTCTATTACCCCGCCGCCATCACGGCGGACGACAGCGACGAAGGCGCCTTCGCCATCGGTCCGCTGCCCGAAGAGCTGGGCGGTGGCGGCACCGCGCGCGTGATCCGGCCAAGGGCCGGGCGCATGATCCTGTTTCCCTCGTTCCTGTGGCACGGCACGCTGCCATTCAGCGGGGGGGGCGAACGCATCAGCCTTGCGTTCGACATGGTGCCCGATGGGGTGGGCCGCCCGCACCGCCTGCCGCCCAGGGCGACAAGGCCCTGAACGAGCAGGAAGAGCGGACAGCCCGGGGGAGAGACGCAAGGCCATCGGTCAGTAGTTGATCCAAAGCTCCACGCCGTAAGAGCGGGGCGGGGCGTAATTGGTGAAGTTGAACAGGCCCGCGACCGAATTGGCGGAGACGCGATAGGTCTCGTCCAGCAGGTTGCGGCCATAGAGCGACACGCGCAGTCCGGACGGATCGGTCCAGTTGATTGACGCCCCGACCAGCGTGCGGGCCTGGCCCTGCGTGAAGGGGGCGTTCAGCGTGACCGATTCAAATTCCGACTGGTAGTTGATGTCGGCGCCGATATCGATCTCGCCGAAATCGAACGGCGGGAACTGATATCTCGCGGTGCCGCCCACGGTCCATTCGGGCACATTGCGCAGGCCAAGCCCCGATGCATCGTCATTGGTCCCGTCGCCGTCGATATCGGTCAGGAATTCGAGATATTTGGCCTTTTGCCAGCCCAGCGAGGCACCGAGCGTCAGCCCCTCGACCGGCACGGCGCTGCCTTCGACCTCAAGGCCGTAAACCTCGGCCTTGCCCGCGTTGGTGGTGCGGGTTTCCTGCCCCGGCAGGCCGGTGATCGGATCGGTGAAGGGCACCACCGCGTCGCGCTGAAGGTCGTTGTACTTCACATAGAAGCCCGCGACGTTCAGCCGCGCGCGCCGGTCTGCCGTCTCGGTCTTGAAGCCCAGTTCGAAGCTGTCGGCGGTCTCTTCCTCGAACGGCAGGGCGGAGGTCGCCGACATCGCCTGTTCGTTGTATCCGCCCGACTTGTAGCCCTGGCTATAGGTGAAGTAGTTGTTGATATTGGGCGATATTTCCCAGCGATAGCCGGCGCGGATGGTCGGCTTTTCAAACTTGTCCGAATCCGAATATTCGGGCCAGAACCCCGTCTCGATGATCGAACGGCGCACCTGCGGGCGGACGGAAAAGCTCTTTTCCTCGACCGTGTAGCGTGCCCCGAAGAACACGGCGAAGGGATCGCTGATGTTGTATTCCGCTTCGCCGAACGCGGCATAGCTGTCGACCTTGTAGTCGGCGGTGGACTGGTTGGGATCGCTCAGCGCGGTCGGATCGCCCAGGAAACGCAGGAAGCCGAGGAAGCTGGTCGCCCGCGCATCGAGCGTCTGGCCCCAGTACATGCCGCCGACGGTGAACTTGAACCGGTCCGAGAAGTCCGAGCTGAAGCGCGTTTCAAAGCTGTATTGCTCGCGCACGTCGTTGCGGGTGGACACGAACAGATAGGCGTTTTCGCCCGTGTAGTCCGACGGCAGGATCGACTTCACCCGGCGGTAACCGCCCACCGCGGTGATCGAACCCAGCCCCGGCATGTTATGCTCGCCGCGCAGATAGGCGCCGTCGACGTCGATGCGGTGGCCCAGCAGCGTGCCGGGGCAGGTCGCGGCGTCGATGTCGCCTTCGCACAGCGTGGTGCCGGTGTCGAACGGGTCGGTCCCGTCGGTCTGGATCCCTTCGAAGCCCACGACGTCGAACAGGAAACCCGGCGGCGTTTCATTGACCGACGGCGGCGAATCCCCGCGGTCGCGCAGAAATTCATAGGTCAGCATGAATTCGGTATCGGGCGTCGCTTCCCAGAGCAGCTTTGCCCGCGCGTTGAAATAGCGGGTGCCGCCGAAATTTTCGCCCGTCGCACGCCGGCCCTGCGGCTCGTCGACATCGTTGTTCTTGGTGAGCTTGTAATAGCCGTCGCTTTCCTGGAACGAACCGGCGAAGCGGAAATACAGCCCGTCGGTGATCGGCAGGTTGAGCGAGGCCTTCACGTCCTTGGTGTCGAAGCTGGAATAGCCCAGCCGGATCTGCCCGCCGAGCGTGGTCTCAGGCCGCTTGGTGATGACATTGACCACGCCGCCCACGGTGTTCTTGCCGAACAATGTGCCTTGCGGTCCGCGCAGCACCTCGATCCGTTCGACGTCGAACAGGTCAAACAGCTGGGTCTGGACGTGGGCCAGCACGAAATCGTCGACCACCACGCCCACGGCGGGTTCGAAGGTCAGGATGATGTCGCCAGTCGACTGGCCTCGAATGCCGATGGAGGCCGCGTTGAAGCCGGGCACATTGGTGATGACCACGTTGGGCACATCGCCCGCCAGTGCGCGGATGTCGGCGGCGAACTTGTTGTCGATCGCCTGCGAGGTGAAAGCTGTGACCGCGACGGGCGTTTCCTGCAGCGATTCCGACACGCGCCTTGCGGTGACGACGATTTCCTCCAGCCCCGTGGCCTGTCCCTGTTGTGCGGTCGGGGAAGGGGTGGGGGCAGCGGGGTCGAGCGCGCCGGGATCCGCAGGCATGTCCTGCGATGGCGGGGGCGCATCGTCCGTCTGGGCCAGCGCGGTCGTGCTGGCTGAACAAAACAGGCCTGCAATGGCCAAGCGCAAGGCGCAACTCGTCTGTTGGCGGAATCCACCCATCGGCTTTCCCTCTCCATGTTTCCGTTCGCTGTTTTGACTGCGAATCGGTTTCGTGATCGCCATCGTTGGGCGATGAGGACAAAAGAACATGGATAATCATTTTTACCAAGCGAAAAACAAACATTTATGTTTTTTTCTTGGGCGGCTTCCTTCGAAAACCGCAGAACGCTAAGGTTTTCGCTTATGGCCAAAATCACGCCTGAACCGGTCGAGACTGCCGAGACACAGCTTCACGTGACGCGAAGCGGTGCATCGCGCCGCGTGCCGCGCCGCTACACCAGCCCCGCGATGGCCGAACGGCGGCAACGCATCATCGATTGCGCGCACCGCCTGCTGGGCGAGGCGGGGGCCGAGGGCATGACCATCGCCCGCCTGTGCCGCGAGGCGGAGGTGGCGCCGCGCACGATCTATCGCCTGTTCACCGACAAGGACGGGGTGATCTTCGCCACCGTCGCCGACCGCATGCGCGAGGTGCGTAGCGTGATCGCGCGCAAGAACCGCACCTATACGCTGGACGTGGTGTTCGACGAGCTGGACTGGATGGTCAGCGAGATGGAGCGCGACACCGAATATGCGCGGGTCGCGATCGGCTTCAACTTCGCGCTGAACCCCCGGACGGCCGAGGTTCGCGAATTGCGTTCGGTCGCCTATAACCGGTTCCGCAACTGGCTGGATCTGCAGATAGAGGCTGGGCATACGCGCGCCGATCTCGACCTGGAAAGGCTGGCGCAGCGGCACGTGGTCAGCGAGTTCCTCGTCTATCGCCGCTGGGCGATCGAGATCACCGACAGCGCCGCCTGCCGCATCGAATTGCGCTGCGCCTTCCTGCAAAGCGCCGCCGTGGTGCTGACGGGCGAGGCGCAGGAGATGGCGCTGCGCCAGCTGGCCGAATATCACGCCAAGCTGGGCATGTCCGAGATCGGCGCCGCCGCCTCCACCAACCGCGCCGAGCGCGACGCGGGCGAGGACTTCGTCGGCCGCGCCTGATCCTATCGCGAGGTTGGCGCGTCCTGCGCTGCTCCATCGGGCAGGGCAAAGGCCATCAGGTAATCTCCCGGCGTCGAGCCGAGGAATCCGTGCCCTCCCGCCGCGATCACGACGAATTGCCGCCCGCTGCGCGGTGACACGAAGGTCATCGGCGTCGCCTGTCCCCCTGCGGGCAGGCGTCCGCGCCACAGCTCTTGCCCCGTTCTGGTGTCGAACGCGCGCAGATAATCGTCCAGCGTCGCCGCGATCAGCGTGACGCCGCCGCCGGTCGTGACCGGCCCACCCAGGTTGAAGATACCGGGCACCGCGATGCCCATGGGCGCGATATCCTCCGATGTGCCAAGCGGCCTCTGCCACGCGACCGTGCGGTCGGCCAGGTCGATGGCCGTCAGCTGTCCCCATGGCGGCGTAGTGCAGGGGATGCCCAGCGGCGAAACCATCGGCTCCATCGTCAGCGCATAGGGCGTACCCTCCTGCGGCAGCATGCCGGCGGTATGGGCATTACCCGCCTCTTGCCCCGCCATCGCGGCGCGGTCATGCAGCGTCACGACCTGCGGAATGGCCGATGAGTTCACCACCATCAGCCCGCGCGCCGCATCCACGCTGACGCTGCCCCAGTTCAGCATGCCGAAGATGCCCGGATATTGCAGCGCCCCGCGCGTCGAGGGCGGCGTGAAATCGCCCCGATAATCCAGCGAGCGATAACGGATCCGGCACCACAGCTGGTCGATCGGCGTCGCGCCCCACATGTCGGCCTCGCGCAGGGCGGCGGGGATCAGCGAGGGAAAGCCGGTCTGATAGGGCTGCGTCGCCGCATATCGTTCGCCCGGAACATTGCCTTGCGGCGCGGGCCGTTCCTCGATCCCCGTCAGCGGGGTGCCGTCGCGCCGGTCGAGGATGAAGATCTCGCCCCGCTTCGTCGGCACGGCGACCGCGGGCACCATGCCCGAGGCGGTGGGCATGTCGAACAGCACTGGCTGCGCGGGCACGTCATAATCCCACAGATCGTGCCGTGTGGTCTGGAAATGCCAGCGCACCCGCCCGGTCGCCGCATCCAGCGCCACGACCGAACTGGCATAGCGTTCCAACTCCGCGCTGCGATGCATGCCGACATGATCGGGTGTCGCATTGCCGGTGGGCACATAGACAAGGCCCAGTTCGGGATCCGCGCTCAGCACGCTCCACGCATTGGGCGAGGCGGGGGTATAGGTTTCGCCCTCCGCCAGCGGGGGCGCATCGTCGGGGCGGCCAGAATCCCACGCCCACAGCATCCGCCCCGTGGTGACATCGAACGCGCGGACCACGCCCGAGGGATCGTTCGTCTTGAAATTGTCGCGGACATAGCCGCCGAGCACTGCGGTATCGCCGATGATGACCGGCGGCGAGGTGGTATAGGTCGCCCCCTCGTCGAATTCGCCCAGCCCATCGAGCAGCGAAACGGTGCCATTGTCGCCGAAACCCGGGCAGGGGCGTCCGGTCCGAAGGTCGAGCGCCAGCAGCCGCCCGTCGACCGCCGTGCTGAGCACCCGGCTCGCGCAAAGCCCGCCCGTTTCGCGCGCGCCAGTGCCATCGACGCTGGCGCGGTGCACCGAAACGCCGCGGCAGTTCAGCATCTGCGCCGCGCCGAATTCGGACTTCGGATCGTGCCGCCAGACCTGCCGCCCGCTATCGGGATTGAGCGCCACCACTGCTCCGATGGGCGTGCAGAACACCAGCAGATCGTCCACCATCAGCGGCGTGACCATGAAGGACATCGGCTGCGCGATATCGGGCCGCGCGGCATTGCTGTCGCCGGTGCGGTAACGCCACGCCTCGGTCATGGAGGCGACATTCGCGGGGGTGATCAGCGCGGCGGGAGAATGGCGCGTTCCGGCAGCGTCGCGGCCATAGGCGGTCCATTCCGTGTCGCTGTCCGTCGCCGCCATCAATCGCGGCGTGTCGCTGTACGCAGGATCGCCCAATGCCGGACCCGACGCCAGATAGCTGCCGCCAAGAGCCAGCAGCGCGGCAAGCCCGGCCCCGAACACGGCCCAGCTGCCAAGGCGGGCGCGCGGACCGCCGATCGCGCGTCCCACGAAGGGCAGCGCAAGCAGCAGCGCCAGCACGGCAGGACCCGCCAGTCGCGGCAGCAGGGCCCAGAATTGAAAACCCACCTCGACCAGCGCCCAGACCAGCGTAGCGATCAGGAAAATGGCATATAGCAGCCGCGCATATCCGCTGCGCCGTAGCGCAAGCAGACCCGCAGCAAACAGGACGACGCCCGCGATCAGGTAATAGGGCGATCCGTCCAGCGTGACGAGCCGCGCCCCGCCAGCGCCCAGCAATAATCCCAGCAGGATGAACAGACCCGCGACGGCGTAACGCAAGACCGCGCTGAACATAGGCATCTCCCCCTCGTCCGCCGATGTTCCGGCGTGACGGCAGAGAAAATGGATCATGCATTATCGTTTTTGCAAGCGAAATCTTCGCGCGAGGACCGGCGCAAACGAAGACGGCCGGGCGATCAGGTCCGCCGCGGCCGCTCGTTCAAATGCGAATTGTGAAGCAGGCGCCCGGCAAGGGCGCGATGGCGGGTCAGGTCAGAAGGACAACATGCGCGAGCCGGTCTCGCCCTCGGCATCCTTTTTGTTCTGTCCCTTGTCGTCGCCGATCCCGTGCAGCCGCTTGCGGAACAGCGACTTGATCAGCCGGTCCTCAAGGATGCGGCCACCAAGATAGAGCGCGACGAACAGTCCCGCGAAGACATAGGCCGGCGTGGGGGAGGGGCCTTCTTCCTCGTCCTCTGCGCCAGGGCCGTCGATCTCGGGGGCCGGTGCGCCAAGCGCCTTGTCGATCACATTCTGCGGCAGTTCGATCGTTTCCTTCTCGTCCTCTTCCTCGGCACCGGCTTCCGCGGCGGCGGATGCCTTTTCCCATTCGCCGATCTGTATGTTCAGCTGGGCGAACGCCAGGAACAGCAGCGGGGCAAGGAAGCAATAGAGCAGTGCGCGACTGGCCATGCGATAGCGCAGGAAGGAGCCGCCCGGTGCGTCCACGATCTGCAACACGCCGCGGTCGAAGATCGACATCTTGTCCTGCGCTTCCTGATCCTTCTTTTCGAAGGTCAGCGTGTCGCCCGATCTCTCGTGCGTCGTGCCGCTCTTCAGGAACAGCGGCATCAGCCTGTCATAGGCCTCGTCATGCGTCTGGTTCGGCGCAAGCGGGACGCTGCCCCGGATGTGCCAGATGTGATCGAAGAACGGAAATTTCACGTGTTATCCTGACCCAAGAGGAAACCGGTGGGGTGCCCGCAGGAGAGGGCCTGCGGGCACCGGACCGTCATTCGGCGGGCACTGCGGCCGGTTCGGGCGGCGGTTCACCCCGGCCAAGGCGCGCCTTTATCGACTTCCATCCCTCGGTGAAGGGGAAGGTCATCGTCTCGCGGATCGACATGGGACGGCCGCCCTCCATGCCAAGCAGTTCCGCTTCGCCATCGATGCAGGTTCCGAACATGCGGTCGATGATGATCCAGGTTCCGGAATAATTGCTGCGGCTCGCCTCATAGTCTTGCGAATGGTGGACGCTGTGGTGCTCGGTCGTGTTGAAGGTGAACCTCCACCAGCGCGGCGTGTTGAACCGCACGTTGATGTGCTGATAGATCGACACGGTCAGCCCCAGCGTGCCCGCCAGCAGGAAGGCGCGCGGCATGAAGTCGAAGAACCCGCCGATGCCGAGACCGATCAGGAACAGCTCGATCGGGTTGCCGACGGCGCCCTTGTTGATGTTGAGCTGCGTGATGTAGTGGTGAGGCGCATGGGTCAGCCACAGCGGGTACCAGTTGTGCATCCCGCGATGCATCCAGTACTGGCCGAAATCGAAGATGAAGGAGATCAGCACCGCCTGCAGCAGCAGCGGCATCGCCATGAACCAGGCGAACTTCTCCCAAGCGAAGGAATCCTGCACCCAGCCGATGATCGCGCCCGCGCCGATATAGCTTTCGATCATGTTGACCAGCGTATAGCCGATGCCGACATAGAACAGGTCGGTCGCCAGTTCCTTCCACGTCAGCCGCCAGCTGTCGTGGCGCGGGTTCACCCATTCCAGGCCCAGCAGCAGGACCTTGAACGCGATGCCAAGGGCGATCGCGGTCGATGCGGTCGCGATGGAATTGGGCGCATAATACCAGAACAGCACCAGCGCCACCAACATGGTGGGCTGAAACCAGGTGAAGACGAAACGCTTCACCGGTCCGCCCTCGACCTTGGGAATGTTTTCCCAGCCGACGGTGACCGGCGCATCGGCACCGATAATCCTGTTTCCTACGCGCGTTCCGTTCATGTCGCCCTTTCGTGTCCTACTGGCTCATCGATTGAATGCGGCCGGTCGTGCGGACTTCGTTCCATTCACGTCCGACCAGTGCGGCATTGCTTCGTAATACGGGGTTGGACCCGTGCGCAGTAAGTGTCCAAATGACGTAGGTTTAAGGGCTTGTATCACCCGATTGCGGCCATTCTCGGGCTGGTTTGCGCGGGCCCCAATCATCCCGAAATGATCCTGACGGCGGTGGCGGTGGCGGCCGCCCGCGTTTCGACCCCCAGCTTGATGAATATCTGCTGCAGATGCTTGTTCACCGTGCGCGGGCTGATGCCCAGAATTTCGCTGATCGACCGGTTCGATTTGCCATAGCTGACCCACAGCAGCACTTCGGCCTCGCGCTGGGTCAGGCCGCCGTGTTTCTGCAGGCTGGCAATCTCGGCCCCTTCGCGGATCTCGGTCATGCGGATCAGCGTCTCGCCGTTCCGATCGGTTTCGACTGCGGCGATCTCGATGTCGAAATCGTCGAACTTGGCGCGGATCGACTGGGCGGGATTAAGCGGTTCGTGCAGCAGGCGCTGAACCGGCACGGCGATGGCAGAGGGGAGGCGGGGCGCGTCCTCGTTCCATTGCGGATCGACGCGCGACAGCAGCTTGCCCGCCTGCGGCGTGCACCACAGCACCTTGCCGTCCGCGTCCAGCCCGACGAGGTGCCGGCCCGCCCCGTCCAGCGCAAGGCGCGAGCGATGCGCGATGCGCGCATTGTTCAGATGCACGCGGATCCGGGCCAGCAGCTCCTCGATCACGATGGGCTTGCGAATGTAATCGACGCCGCCGGTTTCCAGCGCGGTTATCGCATGTTCGGATTCGGTCAGCCCGGTCATGAAGATCACGGGCACGAAGGCCATAGCGGGGTCGCGCTTGATCCGGCGCGTGGTCTCGAACCCGCTGAGGCCGGGCATCACCGCGTCCATCAGGATCAGGTCGGGCGTGACCTCTGCCAGAAGTTCGATGGCCGCCTCGCCGCTGGTGGCGACCAGCGCGGTCATGCCTTCGTGTTCCAGCGTGTCGACCAGCAGGCTCAGCGAATCCGGCGTGTCGTCGACGACGAGGATGCGGTCCTTGCGGTCTTCTTCAGGCGGCATCGTTCTGCGCCGATTGTGCCAGGGCCCTCAGGCCCTTGAGGTCGAAAGAATCGAGACACGCCCGCATCTCGTCGATCACCGGCAGGCCATCCGGATGCAGCGCCGCGATGGAATCGATGCACCCTTCGACGCCGCGCACATTGCCCGTGCGCAGCAGCCGGTCGATTTCTGCCAGATGGGGCCGCGCCCCCGGCACCAGCATCCGGCGCGCGGCGGCAGGCGCTTCGTCGCCGCCAGCCTTCGAACCCGTCCATTCGATCCACAATTGCGCGGATACGACATCAAGCAAGGCGCTGAATTCGAAGGGTTTCAGCAGGAACATGTCATTCGCCATGCTGCCGTCGCCGCCCTGATGCTGTTCATGCGCATTGGCCGACAGCATCACGATCCGCATCACCGTACCATGCGCCGCGCGCAGCGCCTCGGCCACGTCCCAGCCCGATTGTCCCGGCATCTCGATGTCCAGCAGGACGAGGTCGGGCAGGTTTTCAGCGGCGATTTCCAGCGCCTCGTCGCCATTGGCGGCGGTCAGCATGGTAAAGCCTAGCGGCTCCAGCAGGCCGACCAGCAGATCGCGCTGCGTCTCGTCATCGTCGGCGACGAGGATCGTGCGGCGGCGGCCCGAATAGCCGGTGATGACCCGCGCGGGCGTGGTGTCCGCCGGATGCGACTGCGGCTGCGACAGCATCAGCCGCACGGTAAAGCAACTGCCCTTGCCGGGCTCGCTCTCCACCCGGATTTCGCCGCCCATCACATGCACCAGCGCCTGCGTGATCGACAGGCCCAGCCCGACTCCGCTGCGGTCCAGCCCGGCCTGATGGCTGCGGCTGTGGAACGGGTCGTAGATGTGGTCGATATCCTCCGAAGCGATGCCGATGCCGGTATCGGCGACTTCGAAAGTGGCCAGATCGTTGCGATAGCGCACCGTCATCATGACCTCGCCCGCATCGGTGAACTTGATCGCGTTCGACAGCAGGTTGATCAGCACCTGCCGCAAACGCTTCTGGTCGCCGCGCACGAATTCGGGCAGCGCGCCGGGCCGTTCGACGCGAAACGCGACCCCCTTCGCCTGCGCCTGCGGAGCGAACATGTCCTCAAGCTGTTCGACCAGCGCCGGAAAGCGGATCGTCTCGCGCTGCAGCCGGAACGCGCCGCTTTCGACATGCGACAGGTCGAGCAGACCTTCGACGAGGCTGGCGAGATGTTCGGAACTGCGGCGAATGATCCGCGCGGCATGCAGCGCGCCCTGCCCCTCGTTCCGCTCCAGCAATTGCGCATAGCCGTAGATCGAATTGAGCGGCGAGCGGATTTCATGGCTGGCGCTGGCAAGGAAGCGGCTCTTCGCCTCGTTCGCGGCGGTGGCGGCGCCCAGCGCGCGTTCCATGGTGGCGCGCTCGGCCTCGATCCGCTCGATATCCTCGATCAGCGCGCGATATTCCTCGCTTGCGCCCGCGTCCGGCCCGGCAGCGTCAAGCCGCCGCGCCGCCCATGCCCGCAACCGGCCAAGCGCGTCCGCCATCACGAATGTCCGCCCGTGCGGCGAAGGTCATGAAGGCGGCGCGCCATCGTTCAGCTGCCCGCGATGAAGGCGCGCCATCCGCCCAGATGGGTGATGTCCTCGGCCCCCTCGGTCGCGCGCGGTTCGGACACGAAGCCCTTGACGCTGGACCCGTCGGACAGGGTCACCGTCCCGATGGCGAGCGGCGCGGGCACCTCGGCGGTGAAGCTGCCAAAGGATTCCATGTCGAGTTCATAGACCTCCACCTTGATCGCCGCGCCGTCCGCGGTGTGTACCAGCGCGGGCTTGGGCGGCGTGCTGTTGGCGATGGCGTAGAGGCGATAGTTCGGCGCCGTCTCGAACGCGCCGACGAATGTCGCATCGCGCGAGGTAAGCTGCCAGTGCAGCGGCATGTCCTTCAGATGCGCGCCCACGACGGCCAGTTTCACGCGTTCCATATTATCCTCCATATCGAGCGGGGGAAGCGCGGGCAGATCGGCCGCGTCCAGATAGGTTTCGGCCGCGTCCATCAGCGCGCGGTCGGTGTCGGCAGGGCCGATCAGCGTGATGCCAAAGCCCGTGCCATTGCCGCGCTGACCGGCAGGCACCGCGATCGCCGCCATGTCGAGCAGGTTCACGAAATTGGTATAGCGGCCCAGATTGCTGTTGAGGGCAACCGGAGAAGCCTGCAGTTCGCGCACGCGATAGGTCGTGCCCGTCGTCGGAAAGGCCAGCATGTCGATGCCGTCCCATAACCCGTCGGCTTGACGCTTCAGTTCGGCCAGGCGGTAGATGCCGTTCCACAGATCGACCGCCTTCATGTCCAGCCCCGCCTCGACGATGCCGCGGACCGTGGGGTCGATCGCATCGGGATCGCTCTTCAGCAGCGCCTCGACCGCGGCGGTGCGTTCGGCGACCCAAGGCCCGCCGTACAGCAATTGCGCGGCTTCGAGCAGCGGGTGGATGTCGATCTCGACGATCTCGGCATTCTGCGACAGGGCGGCGAGGGCGCGGTCGTAGAAATATTCCGCCTGCGTATCGCCAAAGAACACGCGCTGGTCGGGGCGCGGCACACCGATGCCCCTGGGAGTCAGCGCGGCATCGGCCAGCGGCTTCGACCACGGATCACCGGCATCGAAGGCGGCGATGCTCTCGTCCACGCGCCGCGCGTCGGCGATGCTGTCGGTAAACACGGTGATGCAATCGATGCTGCGGCAGGCGGGGACCAGACCGCGCGTGCTCCAGCGGCCTTTCGTCGGCTTGAAGCCGATCAGGTGCTGGAACGCCGCCGGCACCCGGCCCGATCCCGCCGTATCGGTGCCCAGCGCGAACGGGACAAGGCCCGCTGCGACGGCGACCGACGATCCCGAACTGGATCCCCCGCTGACGTAATCGCGGTTATAGACATTGCGCGGAATGCCATAAGGGCTGCGCACGCCGACAAGGCCGGTGGCAAACTGGTCGAGATTGGTCTTGCCGACGCAGATCGCGCCTGCGGCCTCCAGCCGTTCGATCACGCCTGCCGACTGGTCGGGGGAATAGGCAAAGGCAGGGCAGGCGGCTGTCGTCTCCAGCCCAGCAACGTCGATATTGTCCTTCACCGCATATGCCACGCCCGCCAGCGGCAGGGTTTCGCCAGCGGCAATGCGTGCATCGACCTTGCGCGCGGCCTCCAGCACGCCGTCGCGCGGCGCTCGGCTGATCCAGATCTGCGGCTGGATCGCATCATAGGCCTCGATCCGCGCCAGCGTATCCTCGGCGACGGCAAGCGCGCTGGTCCGGCCCGACGAAACCGCGTCGGCGATGGCGGTGACGCTCTGGCGATTGAGGTCGGTCATGCGCTGCGCCTCAGGGCCAGCATGGGCGTTCCGGGTTGCAGCGACTGCCGTTCCTGCATGTAGAGCGCCGACACCGTGCCGCTGGCGGGGCTTTCGAACGGGCATTCCATCTTCATGGACTCGATCACCGCAATGATGTCGCCTTCCTCTACCGCATCGCCCGGCTCGACCATCAGCTTCCACACGCTACCGCCGAAGGGTGCTTCGATCAGCTCGCTGCCTTCGGGCACTTCGACCGCCGCGACTTCCGCCGCGCCCGCGTCGGCATCGGCCAGATCGCCGATCCGGTCGAACTCGCCCGAGCGTTCCCATTCGGCGCGCTCTTCATCGAAAGCAGCCTGTCTTGTGGCTTCGAACGCGGCGATGCTTTCGGCGTTTTCCTTCAGGAAGGCGCGATAATCGGCGAGGCGGAATTCCGAATGCTCGACCTCGATCGAGCGGCGTCCATTCGGGAAATCGCGCCGCCAGTCGGCCAGCTCATCCGCGTCGACCTTGAAGAAGCGGATCTGGTCGAAGAAACGCAGCAGCCATGGCTTGCCGTCGACAAAGGCGTCGGTCTGGCGGTGCGTGTTCCACACCTGGATGGTGCGTCCGAACAGCTGGTAGCCGCCGGGACCTTCCATGCCATAGATGCACATATAGGCCCCGCCGATGCCGACCACGTTTGGCGGCGTCCACGTGCGGGCGGGGTTGTACTTTGTGGTGACCAGCCGGTGCCGCGGATCGACCGGGGTCGCCACCGGCGCGCCCAGATAGACGTCGCCCAGCCCCAGCACGAGATAGCTGGCATCGAAGATCAGGCTTTCGACTGCGTCGGCATCGCGCATGCCGTTGATGCGGCGGATGAATTCGATATTGTCGGGGCACCACGGCGCATCGTCGCGCACCGCGCCCATGTATTTCTCGATCGTCTCGATGGTCGCCGGATCGCGCCAACTGAGCGGCAGGTGCACGATGCGCGAGGGGATGCGGAAATCCTCGAGGTCGCCGAGCTTTTCCTCCGCCTCGATCAGCGCGGCCAATGCAGCCTTCTGGTCCAGCGCCTTGCCGTCGAAATGCAATTGCAGCGAGCGGATGCCCGGCACGATGTCGATCACGCCTGGCAGCTTCAGCCGCTCAAGCTCGGTCATCAAGGCGTGGACGCGAATGCGCAATTCGATGTCGAGGACGATCTCGCCATATTCGACGAGGATGTTGCGGTCGCCCTGCTGGCGATAGACCGCGCGCGGGCGGATGCCCTGCTGCGGGATCTCGGCCAGGATCGGCGACAGATCGGCGATATCGCGTGTGGCGTGATCACTGCCGAAACGGTCCAGCGGCGCCGCTGCCGCCTCCGCAGCATCCTCGGCGCTGACGGGCACAAAGCGCAGCCGGTCGTCGGGGGCCAATTGTCCGATCTTCCACCGATCCGCCGCGATCACCGTGAACGGGCAAACGAACCCGCCCAGCGAAGGGCCGTCGGGGCCGAGGATGATCGGCATGTCGCCGGTAAAGTCCACCGCGCCGATGGCATAGGGATTGTCGTGGATGTTCGACGGATGCAGCCCTGCTTCGCCGCCGTCCTTGCGCGCCCATTGCGGCTTTGGCCCGACAAGTCGCACGCCGGTGCGGTTGCTGTTGTAATGGACCTGCCATTCGGCTGCGACGAATTCGGCGATGTCGTCCGGCGTAAAGAAATCGGGCGCGCCGTGGGGGCCGTAGAGCACCCGCAGTTCCCAGCTTCGCCCGATCTCGGGGAGGGCCAGCGCCGCCGGTTCGGTCGCCGGTTCCTCCGCGCCAAGATGCAGCGTGTCGCCCGCCAGCAGCCGCCGCGCGGCATGGCCGCCGAACTGGCCCAGCGCAAAGGTGCTGCGGCTGTCCAGATAGGCCGCGATGTCCAGCCCGCCCGCGAACAAAATATAGCCGCGAACGCCGCCGCCTGCCGTCCGGCCCATCGCCAGCGTCTGCCCGGCCTCGACCGACAGCACCGTGCCGCGTTCCACCGGCTCGCCGTCCAGCTTCGCGCCGAAATCCGCGCCCGTCAGGCAGATGCGGGCCGGCGCGCTGAATTGCAGGGTCGGTCCGCTGACGGTGACCTCCAGCCCGGCCATGCCTTCCGGATTGCCCAGCATCAGATTGCCCAGACGGAACGAACGGTCGTCCATCGGCCCCGATGGCGGCACGCCCACGTCCCACAGGCCAAGCCGTCCCGGCCAGTCCTGCACCGTGGTCGCGGTGCCGCCGCTGGTCACGCGAATGCAGTTCGGCTGATAGTTCACGCTCTCCAGCAGCCGGGTCGATACCTCGCCGCTGCCGAATTTCTCATTGCGGACCACGTCGCGCAGCCAGCGCAGATTCGTCTCGATCCCGTCGATGCGGCTGACGTCCAGCGCGTCCTGCATCGCCGCGATCGCCTCGTCGCGCGTCGGGCGGTGGACGATCAGCTTGGCGATCATCGGATCGTACCAGCTGGTCACCTCATTACCCGCCATGCACCATGTCTCGACGCGGATGTCGGACGGGAAGTCGACCGCGGTCAGCGCGCCGACCGTGGGGCGATAGTCCAGCGCCGGATCCTCGGCATAGAGCCGCACCTGGATCGCATGGCCCTGCGCCGCCGGAGGCTCGCGGTCGAGGAAGGTGAAATCGCCCGCCGCGCCGCGGATCATCCATTGGACGAGGTCGACGCCCATGACTTCCTCGGTCACGCCGTGTTCGACCTGAAGGCGGGTGTTCATCTCGAGGAAGAAGAATTCCTCGCGCTCGGCATCGAACAGGAATTCGACCGTGCCCGCGGACAGGTAACGCGCCGCTTCGCCCAGACGCACAGCCGCGGCGATCAGCTCGGCGCGCTTGGCATCGGACAGGCGAGGGGCGGGGGCTTCCTCGACAACTTTCTGGTTGCGGCGCTGCAAGGAACAATCGCGTTCGCCCAGCGGCATGATGCGGCCTTGGCCGTCGCCGAAGATCTGCACCTCGATATGGCGCGCGCGGCCGATATAGCGTTCGAGGAAGACCCCCGCATCGCCGAAATTGCCCGCGCCAAGCCGCGCGACGACCGCGAAACCGTCGCGCACGGCGGCCTCGTCCTCGCAGATGCGCATGCCGATGCCGCCGCCGCCGGCCGTGGCCTTGAGCATGACCGGAAAGCCGATCTTGCGCGCCGCCTCGACCGCTTCCGCCTCGTCCGTCAGCAGGCCGGTGCCGGGGGCGAGGGGGACGCCGTGTTCCTCCGCCAGAGCGCGGGCGCTGTGCTTCAGGCCGAAGATGTTGATGTTTTCGGGCGTGGGGCCGACGAACACGATGCCGGCGGCCGCGCAGGCCTCGGCAAACTCGGTATTCTCGGCCAGAAAGCCGTAACCGGGATGGATCGCGCCCGCGCCGCTTTCCTTCGCGGCTGCAAGGATCGCGGGAATGTTGAGATAGCTTTCCGCCGCCGGGGCGGGGCCGATGCAGATCGCGCTGTCGGCCTCGGACACATGCAGCGATCCCGCATCCGCCTCGGAATAGACCGCGACCGAGCGAAGCCCCATGCGGCGCAGCGTGCGGATGATCCGGGTGGCGATGGCCCCCCGGTTCGCCACGAGAACGGTGTCAAAGCTCATGCGGTCACGATCATCCGGACAGGAGTGGGGTTGAAGGCGTTGCAGGGATTGTTGATCTGCGGGCAGTTGGACACCACCACGATCACGTCCATCTCGGCGCGCAGGTCGACGGTCAGGCCGGGGGCGGAAATGCCGTCGACGATGCCCAGCGACCCGTCTTCCTCGACCGGGACGTTCATGAAGAAATTGATGTTGGGCACCATGTCGCGCTTGCCCCGGCCTTCGGTGAGGTTAGCCTCCAGGAAATTCTCGACACAGGCGTGCTGCGCCTTGGTGTGGTGGCCGTAACGCAGCGTGTTGGATTCGCACGAACACGCGCCGCCGATGGTGTCGTGATATTCGACCGAGGTGTCGGTGATGGTCATCATCGGCCGCCCCTCGTTCGAGAGCAGCACCGATCCGGTCTTGAGGAACAGGTTCCCCTGCGCCGCGACCGTGTCCTGCGCACTGTAACGCTCGACATCGTCGGCGGCTGAATAGATCAGGAAATCGACGGCCTGATTGCCCTCCACATCCACGACGCGCAGGGTCTGGCCCTTGGCGACATGGTGCAGCCATGGTGCGCGGGCGGGCACGATCTCGTCATGCACGATGCTGCCGGAAAGGCCGGTAGTGGCCGGATCTGTGGTCATGTGTCGGCCCTTTCTCAGCGGCGGTAGTAGTCTTCGACATTCTCGAACGCGCGCAGCCCCTCGGGCGAGGCGTTGCGCGCGGCGTCGTCCTCCGGCGTGACCGGCCCGCGCCATGCGGTGGCGCGCAGGCGGGTGACGCTATAGTCATCGCGCGGATCCATCACGTGCGGGCAATTGGCGATCACGACGATCACGTCCATCTCGGCGCGCAGGATCACGCTGCGGCCAGAATCGAACGGGCCGACCTGCGGAATGATGGTGCCGTCCTTCTCGATCCGCGTGCCCTTGAACAGGTTGACGCAGGGGTGGACGTCGCGGCGCCGCAGCCCGTGCTTGGCCGAACCCAACAGCAAACGGTCGCGCCCGTTGGGAAAGGCCCCGCTGTTGCGGCCCTCGCCATATTTGGCGGTGTTGGTGGCCGCGTTGGAGGTGCCGCAGAACGTGTCATGCGTGCCCGCGTCGTCGTGCACGATGCTCATCAGCACGCGGCCCATGTCGGACAGCAGCAGCTTGTTTTCGCCCAGATAGGCGTTCCACTGGACCTTCACCGTGTCGGCGACGTTCAGCCGCTCGGTCGGCATGTCGGCGTTATAGATCAGCAGCGAGGCGCAGGCATCGCCCTCCAGATCGATCAGCCGCAGCCGCGATCCGCGCGACAGGCGCCGCGTGGCATAGCCGCCCGCCGCGATGGTCTCTTCCCACACCAGATCGTCCGCCGACACGCCCTTGGGCAGATCGTCCGCCACGGGGGGAAGCACCGGCATGGCCTCGGCCTTGGTGCCGGCCATGGCGCGGGCATGGTCGCGCGCCGCCATCGGATCGGCCAGATTGGTCGTCATGCGGTTTCCCTCTTCTTCGCAGCGCCCTTGGCCGCACCCTTGGCGGGCGGCTCTTCGCCTTCCAGCTCGTGCAGAGGCGGCAGCAGGGCGGTGGTGGTGACAAGTTGCAGCTGGTTCACGCCGCGAATGCCGCGCAGCGCGTCGCACAGTTCCTCGAGCCTGTTGGCAGGGCCCTGCACCAGCAGAACTTCCATCGACTGGTCGTCCTCAAGGAAGACATGCTGCGAGGAGATGACTTCCTTCAGGTAATCGGCCTGCGTCTCGGACAATTGCTGCCGCGCCTTGCCGCGATTGCCGCGATAGACCAGCGTCACCGTGCCCGCGAGCATGTCGTCGGGGCGCACGCGCGCCTCATGCTCGGCCAGCGCGTGGCGGATCAGTTCGGCGATCAATTGCGAGCGCGAAGGCAGGCCGCGTTCCTCGACCATCATGTCCAGCTGGCGGAACAGTTCGGCCGGCAGGCTCATGCTCAGGCGGGCAAGATTGGTGGGCTCTGAACTCATGCGAACGGTCTCTCAATTATTATGATTATTGTCAATCGTAATACTGCCCGCTGAAACCTCGGGCTCGGCATCGGCGGCTTTGGGCGTTTCCTTGCGGGTCAGTTCAAGATCGTAGACCGCCGTCGCGCCATAGCGGTGAGGCGCGTGCGGATCGTGCCGCCTTTTGTCGAGCGTCAGCACCCGCGTCCCCAGCGAGAACGCCTCCTTGATGTCGTGGGTGACCATGATCACGGTCAGCCGGTATTCGTTCCAGAGCTGCGTGATCAGCGCATGCATGTCGGTCCGGATGCCGGGATCGAGCGCGCCGAACGGCTCGTCCAGCAGCAATATGCGGGGCCGCTTGATCAGCGCCTGCGCGATGGCAAGCCGCTGCTGCATTCCCCCCGACATCTCGGCCGGATAAAGATGCATGCTGTGGTCCAGCCCGACATGGGCGAGCATCTCTTCCGCCTTCTCCCGCGCGGCGCGTTTCTGCGAACCGAACAGGCGCGAGGAGAAGGGCGCCTGCTTGCATTCCAGCCCGAACATCACATTGCCCAGCGCCGAGAGATGCGGAAACACCGAATAGCGCTGGAATACCACGCCGCGATCCGGCCCGCATTCGCCCGGCAGCGGCACGTCGTCGAGCAGGATCGAGCCGCGCGTGGGCGTTTCCTGCCCCAGTATCACGCGCAGCAGGCTGCTCTTGCCCGCGCCCGACGGGCCGATGATCGACACGAACGAGCCTTCCTCGATATCGAGGGAGACGTTCTCGAGCACGATCTTCTCGCCGTACTCGACCCAGATGTTGCGAAGGCTAAGCAGCGCGCTCAATGGTCGGCTCCATGGGCCCAGGGGAACAGGCGGTTGCTGGCCCAGGTGAGGGCAAGGTCCATAACCACCGCAAGCAGCGCGATCCACGCGACATAGGGCAGGATGATATCCATCGATAGGTAACGCCGGACGAGGAAAATGCGGTAGCCGAGCCCGATGTCGGCGGCGATGGCCTCGGCGGAAATCAGGAACACCCATGCGGGGCCAAGCGACAGGCGCACCGCCTGGATCAGCCGCGGCATGGCCTGCGGCAGGGCGACGCGGATCATCACCTGCCAGCTGCTGGCACCCAGCGTCTGCGCCTTGATGATCTGTTCGCGCGGCAGCGCCCCGATATGGGCGGCGATGTCGCGCATCATGAAGGGCGCGATGCCCACCACGATCAGCGCTACCTTGGCCGTTTCACCCAGCCCGAAGGCGATGAAGAGGATCGGCAGCAGCGCAATCGGCGGGATGACCGCAATGCCCGTCACCAGCGGGCCGAACGTGGCGCGCACCGGCGGCAATATCCCCAGCACCAGCCCGACCAGCAGTGCGGACAGCGTGGAGATCGCAAGCCCGATGCCCAGCCGCGTCAGGCTGGCCAGCGTATCGGCCCAGAACAGATATTCGCCCGAAAGCTGGTCCGGCTCGGTCACCAGCGAGGCCATCGCCTCGATCATGGCGCCGGGCAGGGGGAGGATCTTGTCGGCGGGATTGACCGCGTGCCGCGCCCCCGCGACCGCGAGATAAAGCACGATCAGCAGGATGATCGGGATCGCGCCCAACAGCATCCGGTTGCCGCGCCGCGGCCGGCGATTTACCCAGCGCATCGATCAGAACCCCCGCTTTGGGCGGCTGCGCGCATCGTGCCCGCAGCCGCCCCGATCATTGTGCCCGTCACAGGGCGCCTTCGGCGGCCATCTGCATGTAGGTGTCGTCGAACCTCAGCGTCACATTGTCCGGATCGCCCAGCACGGTGCCGCCGGGGAAGGACATGCCCACCGCATCGGCCGACCGCGCGCCCTGTCCGAACAGGCCCTGCGCAAAGCTGAAGTCGCGCACGCGCGTCATCGTCTCGACCAGGGCGGGCGAACGGGTCGCCTCGACCGCGGCGGCGGGGTCGGCATAGAGATAGGTGGTCGACAGCTGGTCATCGAACACGTCGGGCGTGGTGCCCGCCAGCTTGGCCATCGCCGCACGCGCCTCGCGCCCGGCTTCGCTGTCCTGCTGCATCAGGGCCATCGTTTCGTACCAGATCCCCGCCAGCGCCTTGCCGAGGTTCGGATTGGCCTTCAGCGTCGCGGTATCGACGACCAGCAGATCGATGATCTCGCCCGGAATATCGGCGGAGCTGAACACCAGATTGGTATTCGCCGTGTCCCTCATCGTCGCAAGCTGCGGGTTCCATGCCACCGCCGCGGTGATGTCGGGCGAGGAAAAGGCCCCCGCGATATCGGCATCCGACGTGTTGACGGTATTGACGGCTGTCAACGGCATGCCCTTGGTCTCAAGTCCCCGCGCGAGCAGGTAATGTGAGACCGAAAGCTCGACCAGATAGACGTCGCGGCCCTGGATCGCGGCCAGATCGTTCGAACCCTTCAGCAGGATCCCGTCATTGCCGTTCGAATAATCGCCGACGATGATCGCGGTGGTATCCTTGCCGCCAGCGGCGGGGATGGTCAGCGTATCCATGTTGGTGACGGTTACGCCGTCCAGCTTGCCTGCTGTGTACTGGTTCACCGACTCGACATAGTCGTTCACCTGCACGAAGTTGATTTCGATCCCGTACTTGTCGGCCCATTTCTTCACGATGCCGGCCTGCTGCGCATAGGGCCATGGCATCCATCCGGCATAGATCGACCAGCCGATGTTGAATTCGGTGCGCGGCTCCTGCTGCTCGCTTCCCGAAGGTGAGCAGGCAGCGATCAGCATCGCGCACAGCATCAGTGCAATTTTTCCCGCGTGGCGGACCCCCATGAGCATGATTCGAACTCCTTTCGCGGATGCAGCATTGCGCGAATTGGGCCGCTTGTCCATGAAGAATTATTACTGTTGATATGTTTTGTAATATCCGTAGGATGATCGTCGCGCGCACCGGAATCGCAAGGTTCCGGCGAGGCGCGACGTCTGGGAGGGCGTGCATCTAGGGCTATCGTTCACGGCTGCCTTCGGGCGGCGCATGGGGGGAGTGCGATGCCGCAAAACCAGACCTACCGACCGGAACTGTCCGGCAATCCGCAATCGTCCACCTCGCGCAGCTATCCCAACGGCAATCCGGAATTGCAGTATAACCGCCCCGGCGTGCGCAATACCGACAGTGCGGTGCCGCTGCATCCCGCCGCCCCCGTGATACACGACTATGCCAGCGACGGCCCTGCGCCCGGCAATATCGCCTTTCGCTGGGCATATGGATCGAACGTAGCGGCGAAGAACACCGACCCGCGCGTGCAGGTGATGCAGTATAACGAGGACAGCTTTATCCTGCGCCAGAACATGTGCGTGCATTGGGAAGCGCCGTTCACCTATCTGCTGTTCGGCAACAAGGGCGCGCTGCTGATAGACAATGGCGCAAGCGCCAACCCCGCGCATTACCCGCTGCGCGAGACGGTCGACGCGATCGTCGCACGCTGGGCCAAGGCGAGGGGGCGCACCCGCGTGCCGCTGACTCTGGTGATGACATCGGGCGAAGACCACGCGCAGACCAAGGGCCTTGCCCAGTTCGCGGGCCGCCCCGACACGACCATTGCGCCCACGCCGCTGGCCGCGATGCAGGAATTCCACGGCCTGCTGGGCAAGTGGCCCACCGGCACGTCCAGCATCGATCTGGGCGACCGCGTGATCCAGGTGATCCCGACGCCCGGCACGCACAAGGACGGGCTCAGCTTCTACGATCCCTATTGCGATTTCCTGTTCACCGGAGACCTGCTGTTTCCCGGAAAGATCAATATCGGGAACGACCGCGATTTCGTGGCCTCGCTCGAAAGGCTGAAGGCCTTTGCCGACGCCAATCCCGTCAAATATGTGATGGGCGGCCATATCGACATGATGTTCGTGCCGGGTCAGGCCTATCCGCGCTTCCGCAATTACCGGCCCTATGAACGCGTGCTGGAAATGGAACCGTCCCTGATCGCAGAGGCGCTGCAATATGCACGCGAGGTTCAGGGGAGGGACCTGATGCTGATCCGGCCCGACTTCATCCTGCTGAACGGCGTCAGCCCCGATCAGCGAACCAATGTGTGGCCCGCCGACGTGCCGCAGATCCGCCCGCCGCATCCGTTCTGAACTGGGGGACACATTCATGGACCGCCGCATGTTTCTTGCCTGCAATGCCGTCGCCGCAATCCCGCTGTCGGGCGCGGGCGTGGCCTATGCCCAGTCGCGCGCCGGCAATGGCCCGCCGATCGATTTCACCAGCAACCTGCCCGCCGCCGGCAGCTTTCCCGACAGATGGATCTTCGGGTCGGAATCCTGCATGGATAACACCGACCCGCCGTGGCAGGTGCATTGGTACAACGACCACACCGCGATCCTGCGCCAGAACAAGGCTTACAGCTACGAAGCGCCCTTCGCCCCGCTCTATTTCGGGAACGACCGGATCCTGCTGCTGGACGAGGGTTTCGTGCAGCTGCGCAACGACTGCGACCTGCGCGGCATCGTCGATGCGACTATCGACGAATGGTGCGAGCGCAATGACAAGAACCCCGAACGTATGGAACTGCTGGTCGCGTTCAGCCATCTGCATGCCGACCATTATGCGGCGGTCAACCAGTTCGCCGAACGGCCCAACACCCGCTACATGGGCCTGACGCATGAGGAGATGGTCGGCTTCTGGGGTATGACCAATTTTCCCGAGGAACGCGTGTCGCTCGACCTTGGCGGGCGCGAGATCCTGATCTGGGGGTCGCCCGGCCATGTTGTGTCGGAATTCGCCTATTACGACAGCTACACCCAGATCCTCTATACCGGCGACATGTTCTATCGCGGTCGCTGCTACATCAGTTTCTGGGAGCCGTGGTTCGACAGCATGCAGCGGCTGATCGATTTCGTGGACACCCATCCCGTCACCCATGTGATGGGCTGCCATGTCGAGATCAGCAAGGACGACGAGGACTATCCCTACGGCCTCACCTACCAGCCGAACGAGGCGCCCGTGCAGATGACGGTGCAGCAATTGCGCGACACGTTCGAATTCGCGAAGACGGTCACCGAACCGGGCATCTATTTCACCGGCACGGTCTTCCTATGCAACCAGACGCGCAGCATGACCACCATCGACAAATACCCCTATCGCTACAGCTGAGCCCGCCGGGCCCAACCAAGGAGCATGCGCATGAAGAAGACTGTCGCAGCGGCACTCGCATCGGCCGCCATCCTGTCATCGGTATCGGCAAGTGCATCCGAACTGGTCGAGCAGGAGTTCAGCGTTCCCGGTTTCGCCGACTTCCTCGCGATCGATGGCGACACGGTCTGGACCACCAACGACGGCCGGGTCGAGCAATGGTCGACCGAAGGCAAGCTGGCCGCAACCCCGATGCCGCGCCCCTGCGGGACCATGGCGGTCGGCTATGGATCGCTGTGGGTGGCCAATTGCCCCGACGCCAATCTCTACCGCATCGACCTCGACACCGCCGAGGTGCAGACGATCATCGAAACCGGCATCGCCAATCCAAAGGGCGAAACCAATGTGGTCGAGGGGGCGGGATCGATCTGGGTCCCCAGCGCCGCCACCGGCCAGATCGCGCGCATCGATCCGGCCAGCAACACGGTCATCGCCAGCGTCACGGTCGATCCGGGCACGTTCTACCTCGCCTATGGGTTCGACGCGCTCTGGGCCGTCAGCAGCGATGGGCAGACCCTGCAGAAGATCGATCCCGCCACCAATGAAGTTGTCGGCAAGGTATCGCTGGGCAAGCAGCCGGGCTTCCTCGCCGCAGGCGAAGGCGGGGTGTGGGTGCAGGAACAGGGCGACGGCACCGTCGCAAGGGTCGATCCCGAAACGATGGAGCTGGTCGGCCGGATAAAGGTCGGCGAGAACCTGATCTATGGCGATATCGACGTCGGCGGCGGCGCGGTCTGGCTGCGTACCACCGACGACCAGACTTTCGCCAAGATCGATCCCGCGACCATGCAGGTCGTCACGCGCGCAGGCGCGGCGGCTGGCAGCGGCGCGCTGCGCTATACCGATGCGGGCATCTGGACGTCGGCGCATGACAACCAAACCCTGTCATGGTGGTCCGAACCTGCCGCTGCCGCGGAGGAGTGACCGCACCCCTCAGACCGAAGACAGGAAACACCCGGGCCAATGTCCGGGTGTTTTCGTTTGAGGGTCCGGCGGCTGGGGAGGGGGAAGGATATAATCTTCCCGCGATTCGCCCCGCTAGGCGGGTAATGTTGCAGCATTGCTACTATCGATGCGCCCGAAATGCCCTGTTGCCCCGGTCCCGTATCACACGCAAAACAGCGAAAATCCTTGCGGTGCAGACATTTGTTGCCGGACAACGCAGTTGCAGCATTGCTGATTTAATACGCTTGACGCTTTTGGTAATATCTATACCTTGTCTCTCGTCGCATTAAAGAACGACGCAAAGCCACTGGGCAGAGGAATTTCGACATTGGGCCGTTCGCGGCCCGATAAGGAGGTTTTCTATGCACCAGCCGCAAGATGGCAGCACGCATCGTTCCTCTGCTTCGCAGGCGGATCCCGCCGCGCAGGCAGCATCGGATGCAGCGCCCGGCGCGAAGGTGCGGACGACGATCGTCAACCTGATCCCGCCCTTCACCCTTGCCGCCGTCGTCGCCTTCTGGGGTTTCGCCCCCGACGCCTGGGTAGAGGCACCCTATACGCTCGTCATCGTCGCCGTCGCGATCATGGCGTGGATCCAGGGCCTCGAATTCCTGTTCGAACGGCACGAAGGCTGGCGCATCAACCGCCGCGAATTCGCGACCGACGTCTTCTACACCGTGCTGATGTACACCGTGGTCGGCTGGACCGCGACCAAGATCGCGGACGAGCCGCTGATGGCGCTGAAGGAACGGCTTGGCATCGCCACGCCGTGGCTGATGGAACTGCCCTTCGTGGTGCAGGCGCTGATGGTGATCATGCTGGTCGAATTCGGCCAGTATTGGATGCATCGCCTGATGCACAACGTGTATCCGCTGTGGCTGACCCACGCGCCGCACCACCACGTAACACAGCTCAACGCGCTGAAAGGCGCGGTCGGCAACCCGATCGAGCTGGTGCTGATCAGCCTCAGCGTCGTCGCGCTGTTCGATTTCAGCCTGGCCGCGATCTTCTGCGCGATCAACATGGGCGGCGTCATCTCGGGCTTTGCCCATGCCAATGTCCGGTCGAACCCGCCGCTGTTCTACTCATTCCTGTTCACCACGATCCGGCATCACAGCCTGCATCACACGGCGCTCAGCTATGAGGATACGCGCTGCAACTATGGCAATTCGATCATCGTTTTCGACCGCATCTTCGGCACCTATCGCGACGGCGAATCTGCCATCGTCGGGCAGGACGACCGCAGGCGTCTGTCGATCTACGAACAATTCATGTTTCCCTTCCAGCCCGTGATCGACCGTTTCAAGGCCGGCCGCGACGAAGGCGGGAAGGACAAGTCAACACCCTCGGCGGGTTGAACCCCGCCGGGCCGCAGGAAGAGTACCGGATCGCACAGCCCGGCCAATGGACAGGCGGGCAGCACGGCGGGCACGGGCACAAGCCGCAAAAGCGGCAGCACGGGCGAACGCAAGGTCCTGAAATCGAAGGAATACCAGCTTTGACCCCGCGTCAGGGCGCGGGGAAGTTTTAACCCAATGAGGGGGTAACAGATGAATTATTGCGCGAAACTACGCTTGGGTCTTCTTTCTGCGACAATGCTGACGGGCGGTGCCTTCGCAACCCAGGCGGCCGCGCAGGACGCCATGGATGCGCCGACCGAAACCGCGATGATCGAGGACGAGAACGCGATCATCGTCACCGGCACCCGCCGCAGCACGACCATCCAGGACACGCCCATCAACATCTCGGCCATCGGCGCGGAGGAAATCGCGGCGCAGCGCATGCAGGACGTGCGCGACATCGCCGACTTCACGCCGGGCATGACCGTGCTCGACACCGGTCCGGGATCGACCGGCGACATCGTGCTGCGCGGTCTCAGCGCCAGCGACACCGACGATTTCGGGTCGAACTACAACAGCTCGCTCGGCGTCTACATGGGCGAGGTCCCGCTCTACTTCGACTTCAAGCTGCTCGATCTCGAGCGTGTGGAGACGCTGCTCGGACCGCAGGGCACGCTCTATGGCCTCGGCACGCTGTCGGGTGCGATCCGCTATATCCCCAACCGCCCCAACACCGACGTGATCGAGGGCGAGGTCCACGGCCGCGGCTATGCCATGTCGCACAGCGACGATTTCGGTTATCAGGGCGACTTCACCCTCAACATTCCGATCGTGCGCGACCACATCGCCTTCCGCACGGCGACCGGCTATTATTCCGAAGCCGGCTTCATCGATTATCCGCTCATCGTGCAGGAACCGGGCATCTCGCTGCCGCAGCCCAGCGGCCCCGATGTCGTCAACCGCGAGGATTATGGCGCCAATCTGCGTCGGGCAAAGGATCTCAACTATGAGAAGACCTTCACCAGCCGCAACCAGCTTCTGCTTCAGACCAGCGAGGATCTGAAACTCTTCCTGACCTATGCCTATCAGGAGACGAAGACGGGCGGCGCGCAGGCCAACAGCAATGGCGTGCTGGGCACCGGCCTCTACGAAAACGCCAGCCGCTTCGAAGAGCCGACCACCCGCGAAGCCCATCTGGCGGCCGCGGAAGTCAACGCCAATATCGCCGATATCTTCGACGTTGTCGCGACCGGCGCCTATACCGAGGTCAACACCGAAGCCATCGGCGACGTGACCGACCTGCTGCTCGACCTCGACTATGGCTACGAACTCTATCCCGCTTTCTCGGCCTGGAACGAGTCCGATACCAAGCGCGAGCAGGTCAATGCCGAGATCCGTTTCGTGTCCACCCACGGCGGACCGCTGAGCTGGGTGCTGGGCGGCTTCTACAACGAGAACAAGTACCAGAGCGACTATGCCGAGCGCACGCCCAACCATCCGTGGGGCGATCCGGAAACCAATCCGGAATATCTGGAATATGTCAGCTACATCACCTCGAAGGTGACCGAAAAGGCGATCTTCGGCGAAGCCACCATTCGGCCCATCGATATCTTCCAGATCACCGGCGGAGCGCGCTATTTCGACTATACGTCGGAAATCGCGGGTGCGGCGGCACTGCCGCTGCTGGGCGATCCGCTCAGCCCGTATGACCTGCCGGCCAATGGCGGTGAGGGCGGTCAGGACGGTTGGGTTTGGAAGTTCAACAGCTCGATCGACATCACGCCCGACCTTATGCTCTATGGCACCTACTCCAAGGGCTATCGCATCGGCGGCCCGAACCGGGTGGCGCCTTGCGATCCCAGCATTCCGCAGGACCCGTCCCAGTATGACGGTCCGCAGGTTATCTGCGCACTGCCGAACGAGATCCAGTACGGTCCCGACACGACCAAGAATATCGAGATCGGCATCCGCAGCCAGCTGTTCGACCGGATGCTGACGCTGAACTTCAACGTGTTCAAGATCGACTGGGAAGGTCTGCAGGTCGCATCGGCCACCACCTATGGCGTGACCGGCATCACCGTGAACGCGGGCGCGGCGGAATCGAAGGGCTTTGAAGGATCGTTCCAGTTCCGCCCGATCCCCGAGCTGTCGATTCAGGGCACCTATTCCTACACCGATGCCGAGCTGACCGAGGACGTGGACTCGAACGGCGACGGCGTGGTCGACTCGCTGGACGGCCTTATCCCGGTCAACGATCCTCCGGGCGTCTATCCCAGCTCGCCGATCAAGCTGATCGCGCGTGACGGGGACCGGCTGCCGGGTTCGCCCCGGAACTCGGGCACGCTTGGGGCGACCTATATCATGCCGATGGGCGAGGGCGATATCCGGGCGAACTGGACCGCGGTCTATCGCGGCAATGTCGTCACCCGCCTCGGTTGGGACCGCGCCTATGGCGACAAGCTGCCCAGCTTCGTCACCCACCGCGCCACGATCGGCTATGAAACCGACGTGTTCAGCGTGAACCTGTTCGCGGACAATATCTTCGACAATTACGCCGTGGTGTCGGTCGCCAACGACCGTTCGCGCATCGGCCTGAACGACGGCGTGCAATTACGCTATTACCGCAATGTCGTGCTCAACCCGCGCACCGTGGGTGTCGAGGGCCGTTTCCGCTTCTGATCTGAATGTCGTGGAGGAAGAGGCCGCCTGCCCCAAGGGGTGGGCGGCTTCTTCTTATGCGGAAACGTCGAAGCCCTGCTGCGCCAGCCATGCCCGTACCGGTTCCAGCCCCTCGGCATGGGTGCGCCATTTGCCCACCCCGTCGGCATTGATCGGACGGCGCACTTGCGCCGCACTGGGCGTGGCGACGGCGGCGGTGTTTTCGTGGAACGACAGGCAGGCGGCGTCCCACGTCAGCCCGCAATGATCCAGCAGGCGGCGCGTCTGCCCTTCCTGATCGGCCACCAGCCCTTCGTATGACAGGGACAGCACGCGGCCCGGAAACAGCCGGTCCCACAAGGCCATCAGCCGGTCGAACCGCGCATAGTAACGGGCAGTGTCCATCAGATCGTAGGAATAGGCGTAATAGGCCGACTCGCTGGCGAACAGATTCTTGAAGTTGCTCCACACCGTATCCATCGGATTGCGGCGCAGGCACACGATCCGCGCATGGGGCAGGGCGCGCGCGATGTGGCCGACATAAAGGAAATTGGCCGGCAGCTTGTCGGTAAAGCGCGGCGTTTCGCCCGCGTGATGATGACCCGCCTGCGCCAGATAGGCGCTGCCGATGGCGGCGGGATCGGCCTGCATGCTCTGCCGCACGGTTTCGGGATCGACGATGGTGCGCGACCGCGTGCCCGACAGGCGCTTGACCGCCAGAGGCATCGCCTGAAGCTCGCCCGCCGATGTCACATCGGGATGCGACGACAAGATGCGGTCGACCAGGGTGGTGCCAGTACGCGGCATGCCGACGACGAAGATGGGTGAGGGGTCGGGGTTGCCATCGCCAGCGGGCACCGCGCCCGAAAACGCGGCCTCGATCGCATCGAAAATGGCCGCGTCCTGCGCGAAATCATAGCGCAGCTCGCGCTTCTGCCCGGCATTGGCGGCGGCAAGATGCGCGAACGCCTCGGCGTCGCCGACATCCTCCATCTCCTTGGCCAGCGCATAGCGGATGCGCAATGCGTCGCCGGGCGTCGCGGCCTTGGCCAGCGCAGCCTTCAGCCGGGGGATATGGTTGGAATCCGCACTCTGGCGCGACAATATGGCCAGCGCGTAATGCGCGCGGGCATTGCCCGGATCGGCGGCGATGATCGCCTCGTAATGACGGCGCGCATCCTCGTTCCGCCCGGTAAACCCGCTCGCGGCCGCCAAATTGTAGCGATAGTCGATATTGTCCGGCTCCGCCTCGACCGCGGCGGTGAAGGGCGCGACCGATGCCTCGTGCTCACCCAGGCGGGCCAGCACGCAGCCGATGGTGTCGAGGCTGCGGGCATCCTGCGATTCCAGCGCCAATGCGCGCCGCGCCGCCTCTGCCGCTTCGCCGTCGCGGCGCAGCAGGATCAGCAGTCGGGCAAGCTGAGCAAGATGTTCCGCCTGCGGCCCGCGCTGGACCGCCGCCTGAATCAGCGGCACGGCCTTGGCGACCTGACCCGCTTCGGCGGCGATCATGCCCAGCAGGAAATAGCCCTCGGGCCGATCCGGTTCCGCATCGACCAGCGCTTTCGCGGCCGTGGCGGCAGCCTGCAAGTCGCCGCGCTTCAGCGCCGCGCGTGCCTGCGTTTCGGATGGGTGGATCTGGGGTGTCGCGGCCCGGTTAGCGTCTAGGCCAGCATTCGGGCCAGAATTCGGGGCGGAATTGGGCCGGGAATTCGGGCGTTTGTCGGGCGCGGGATCCATGCCCGTCACCCTATGCAGCAATGTGCCGTCAGGCAAATGCCGCGTCGGGAAATCCGGCGTCCCGGCCCCTGTCGAAAGGGGCCGGGATCAGCCGTATTGCATCAGCGAGCCGACGCCACCCGAACGGGCGTGTCGCTGCGCGCCATGCGCTGTTCGATCTGAAGGCGGATATCCTCCTTCACGGCAGCCTGGCACTGGCGCGCTTCGGCGGCCACGGCGAGGTGCACCTTCGCCAGACCGTTACCGCAGACGGCGCGGGCGGCATCGTCCATGCGAATGGCAAGACGCTGCTGTCCTTCCACGGTCGACAGGTCGAGCCCGTCGAGGCGCAGGGTCGCGGTTTCATCTACGAAAGGATCGCCGGTTGCGGCGGCAGCGGACGTCGCCATGCCGAGCGCGGCTAGTGCCAAAAGGGCCTTCTTCATCATCGTCTCCTGCGAACTGGTTTCAATACCGCTCTCGGGCGGTTCTCATCCGCAATAGACGATCGCGCGGAATCTGGCAAGAATCCACGGAAAAACGTCGGTTTCAGCAGCGACCACCCCTCTTCAGGGACGGAAGCCTATGTTCAATTCAGGCGCAAACCACGCTAATCAAAGCGCATTTCGCGTCACCACTGCGCGCGCACCTCCAGCGAGCCGAGATTGCTTGAATCGCCCAGAACACCGATGGGAAGCGCGACTCGCTCAACCGATTCGGCCTGTTCCTGCGTTTCGTGCAGCGATACTTCGATGCTCCGCGCGCTGGGTGCGGTCCATTCGCGCAGGGTTTCCAGCGGCAAGCTCGCCTTCCAACCCTTGTCACCCTGCACCGGCACCAGCCGTCCGTTGATGCGCACCTGCGCCGACGGATTGGCGCGATATCCGGATACCTGCAGACAGCTGTCCCCGCCGCAGCGTACCAGACGCGTGCTCGTCTCGTCCGAAGCCTGCGCTGGCGCTGCGAGACCCGCCATCGCAAGCGCAGCCAGCGCCACGGCGCGAAACGGAATGCGGACAAGCGGGGCGGCAGGACGGAAAACTATCATGGGCAGATCATATTGCGGGTGCGAAAGGCAACAAGTGTCCATTCTGACACCCCCCCGCCCGGCGCGGACTCCGGTCCGGACCCGTCCGCTAGAACGCCATGAACAGGTTCACGTTGGCGACATGGTCCGAACGGTCCTCGCCATCGCGGAAGACATGCTGGTTGAGATAGCCCGGCACCACGTCGATCCCCTGCGCCACCGGAAAAGACAGCCCGGCGAAATTGCGCCACACCGACAGGCCGCCGCGCTGCACGCTGGTCTCGTTAAGGTCGACGAAGGGCTCGGTATAGGCAACGATCCGGTTGCGCGGCGTCACCGGTACGCGAAGCTGCAGCATGTTCCGCACCCGCCAGCCGGTCCCGCCGCGCTCCTCGAAGAACCGCTGCTCAAGCCGGGTGCGCGAATCCAGCGTGATGCCGTCGCTCTCGATCAGCCGGACGTTCAGCTCCTGGTAGAGCCGGTGCTCGTTCAGCTCGACCGGCCCGACCGGATCGGTCAGCACATAGGCATAACCCACGCCCGCATTGACCTTGTCGTCGAAACGGTAGGCAACCAGCGAACGCAGCAGCAACTGGCCCAGTCGGTCGGCATCATTGGTGAAACGCTCCTGCGCTTCCACCCGGACATAGATGTCCTCCGCCGCATCGATGGTCGCGAACTGGCCCAGCCAGATGTTGAAGTCGTCCTCCGTCGCACTGGCCGGGGCGGCGAAGCCCAAGGCGGCGGAAAATACGGCGGACAGGGCGGCAAGACCGCGGGCGAATTCGTGCTTGAACATCATTGGCAACCTGAAAGAGGCGGGGGAAGGGGCCCTATAGGCAGGGGTCCTGCACCCCGCAATCCCGCCGCCTCCGCATTGCCCATTGGGTCAGATCACCCCCCATCCGCGCAGAGCGCTATAGGCGCTGGTGGCGACCAGCACGATGCTGACGGCGAACAGCAGGACGCGCGGCGGCACGCGCTTGACCAGAACCGCTCCGAAAGGCGCGGCAATGACGCCGCCGATGATCATGCCGACCGCCGCCACCCCGAACGCCGTCAGCCCCAGCGTGGCGATAAAGGACACCGAGATCGCGACCGCCAGCAGGAACTCGGCCGTGTTGACCGTCCCGACCACCTTGACCGGATCGCCGCCCTGCACCAGCAGGTTCGACGTCACCACCGGCCCCCATCCGCCGCCGCCCGCGGCATCGAGGAAGCCGCCGACCATCGCCAGCGGACGCGTCATGCGCGGATCCTCGAACCGGGGTTTCGCCATGCGCACCGCTTTCACGAACAGATAGACGCCCACGCCCGCCAGATAGGCCATGACGAAGGGCTTTGCCGCCGAAGCGTCGATGCTGGTCAAAAGATAGGCGCCGCCGATCCCCCCCAGCACGCCGAACGGCACCAGCCTGCGGAACAGCCCCCAGTCGACATTGCGCTGCCAGATATGGCTCACGCCCGACGCGCCGGTGGTGAACATCTCGACCAAATGGGTGGTGGCAGAGGCCGCGGCAGGCGGCATGCCCATCAGGCTGACCAGCATGGTCTGCGACAGCACGCCGAACGCCATGCCCAGCGCGCCATCGATGATCTGCGCGCCGAACCCGACAAGGATGAAGGGCCAGATATCGGCGAAAGTGAGGGAGATGTCGAACATGAGGAGGTCCTCTCCGTTACGGAAGATCAGAAGACGTGCTGGACGGTCAGGCCATAGGTGCGCGGATCGCCCGGCGTGCCGACGATCAGCCCGGTGTTGCCGCCGGGGACCTGCAATTGTTCGAAGTAGTCCTTGTCGAAGACATTGCGGACCCAGCCGAAGACTTGCAGCCCATTGTCGGCCCGGAACCCAGCGCGCAGATTGATCAGCGCATAGCCATCGACCCATGTGTATTCGGACGGCGTCGGATTGCTGGAAAAGCGCGAGCGGTAATTGCCGTCGACCCCCAGATAGACCGCCCCGTCCAGACCCAGCAGCACCGCCGGCACATTGCCCTCCGCCCCGTATGACAGCGCCCATTTCGACACGCCGGGCAGGCGCTGGCCCGATATGTCGCAATTGGCGGGGCTGATCCCGCCCGGGGTTCCCGGCGCGCTGGGGGCCTGTCCCTCCGCTGCGGTCGTGCCGCCCGACAGCTCGGGCGGGCAGGGCGCATCGGTGAAGCTGCGATAGGTGGCATCGGTGTAGGCCGCGTTCACATAGGCATTGAACCGCGCGCTGGGCCGGACGGAGAAATCGGCCTCCACCCCCTGCGTGCGCACCTTGTCTGCATTGGCCAGATAGCCGCGCAGCACGCCAAGGCTGCCATTGGTCACCAGCGCCTGATAATCCGCAATATCGGTGCGGAAGGCGGCAAGGTTGAGCGTCGCGCGCCGGTCCCAGAAACGCGCCTTCACGCCGATTTCGTAATGGTTCACCGATGCCGGCTCGACCGTGGCGGCGGCAAGGATCGGCTCGCCATTGGCGTCGCTGGGCACGCCGTTGAGGTTCACCCCGCCCGACTTGAAGCTCTTCGCGTAGGTCGCATAGGCGAGGATCTCGTCCGACAGCTCATAGCTGGCGGTCAAATCATAGCTGAAGTTCCAGTCGCTGTAATCGACACCGAACCGCTGCGGCGCCAGCACCGCGCGCTGGGCCACGATGCGCGGGTCGGTGCTGGCGAAAGTGACCGGCTGCCCGTCGCCATTGGTCACGACGGAATCGTAGAAACCGTCCTTGCTGTCGTAATTGACCCGCACGCCGGGCCGCAGCGTTAGCCCCGGCAGAGGCCGCCAGTTTACCTGTCCGTAAATCGCCGCGCTGGTGTTATCGAGCGCGATGCTATTGTCCGCCGTCAGCCCGTCGAGCACCGTCGGATCGGCGCTCAGCGGATTGGACGGATTGATCAGCCATGCGCTGGCGGCGGGACCCTGCCGCTGCGTGCCCTGCGTATCGACGCTCTGGTCGAAATAGAACGCGCCCAAGGTGTAATCCAGCGTGTCGCCCCCGCCGCTCAGGCGAAGCTCCTGCGTGAACTGGTCCTGCTGCGAGGGGTTCTGCGACAAGGTTGTAATCGGCAGGCCGGTAAAGTCGCGGTCGTTCTCGGGCTTCCAGTCCCAGAACCGCCATGCGGTGATCGAGGTCACGGTCCCGATCCCCGTCTCCCACACCGCGCGCAGCGACGCGCCGCCCACCTTGTTCCCGGCATTCAGCGAGGCATCGAGGTCGGTCACCCGGTCGAACGCATCGCCGCTGGGCGCGGCATAATCCTGCGCGGCGGCCAATGCGTCATATTGCCGGTCCAGCGCGCGCTGCGTCTGGCCGGTGCGGACGAACACCGTGCCGCAGCACTCGGGATCCTGCTGCGAATAATCGCCCGCCAGCGTGATCGCCAGATCGTCCGACGGCTCCCACAGCAACTGCGCGCGCAGCCCCAGATTATACTGCTCGTTGATCCAGCGGTCGCTCGTCACATTGCGGATCGTACCGCGCCTCCTGGTCGAGGACAGCGCAAGGCGGGCGGCGACAGTGTCGGACAAGGGCCCCGAAACGGCGGCCTTCGCCTGCCGGAAATCCAGATTGCCGATGCTGATCTCGGCCCGCCCCTCGAAGTCGAAGGTCGGCTGGCGCGTGGTAATATTGATCGCGCCCGCCGTGGTGTTCTTGCCGTAGAGCGTGCCTTGCGGGCCGCGCAGCACCTCGATCCGCTCGACATCGAGGAAGTCGAAGGTGGCCGAGGCAACGCGCGAGAAATAGACGTCGTCGACATAGATGCCCACGCCCTGCTCGATCCCGTCATTGGTCAGGCCGAAGGGCACGCCGATGCCGCGGATGTTGACCGCGGTGTTGCGCGGGTTGCTGCTGTAATATTGCAAAGTCGGGGTCAGCTGCTGAAGCCGCCCCACGTTGAACGATCCCGTGTTGTCGAGATGCTCGCCCCCCACGACCGAGATCGCGATGGGCACGTCCTGCACGGTTTCCCGGCGGCGGCGGGCGGTGACGATGATATCGCCATCGTCCTGCGCGCCGGTCCCGACCGAGGATGGGGATTCGGGCGGATCTGCTGTCGGCGCATCCTGCGCGAAGGCAGGGGCGGCCAGTGCGAAGGCAAATACGCTGCTGGCAAGAAGCCATGGCGCGCGAAGGAATGGTCCGCGGGGGCGGACACGGAACGACGGATGCATGAAATTCCCTTCTCGGTGGGGGACTTCGCATCCGGCGGTCCGGTCTGCTGGGCCTGTTATGTTGGGGGTTGGCCGGACGCCGCGGCCTCGCGCTCAGGCGAAGCGGCGGCGTTCCGTGATGTCGAGCTGCATCAGCCTGCCGTCGTGGACGGTCAGCTGGATGACGCCATAGCGGATCTGTCCCAGCGCATCGGCAATCGCCTGCAGCTGCTCGGACAGGGGGCTGGTTCCGGCATTACGATTTGCGGCATTCTCGGGCACGCCATCGGTCGATTGACGCATGTCCATGGTCTCCAAAATCTCGGCACGGGGGAATCGCCCCGTGACAAAGCAGATATTCTCAACCAATCTTGTTGACAATATGGCGGGTGGCGCAAATTCGCTTTGTGCGGCGAAGGATTTTCTTCGCTAGGCCTTGGCTTGCGGTGCAGCGGCCCCGATATCCTCGTCCCCGACCGGCTGGATCGGATCGGACAGCCGGACCCCGTCCAAGAGTTCGGCGGTCGCGTCGCGAACCTGCAGCATCAGCGCGCGGGTGCGGCAGTCATGCTCTTCAAGGCAGTTCTTGCATTTCTCATGCGCGAACCGGCTGGCGCAGGGGACCAGCGCCAGCGAGCCGCGCATCACGCGGATCAGGTCGCCATAGGTGATGTCGATGGGCGGGATCGACAGGCGATAGCCGCCATCCTTGCCGCGCTGCGATTCGACGATTCCGAAACGGGTCAGTTCCGACAGGATCACCGTCAGGAACTTGGGCGGGATCTTCTGCGCCTCGGCGATTTCCGACAGAGGCACGATGCGCTGGCCGTAATGATCGGCCAGATGCTGCATCGCGCGGATCGCATAGCGGGTCTTCTGGGAAAGCACGCCCGACCCATGCCGCATGGCGCGCCGGCGAACAAGGCGCAGATTCGCGTGAGAGCGCTCCCGCATGCCGTCTCTCGGCGCGTCCCCACATGCGCTTCCCACAGGCTGGCGGGAATGAATTATCGTTGTTCGTGAAATGCTTGCCATCAGCCCACCGCGCCAGATCAGGCCTGTCGGCACGCCCATCGCCGCATCCATATTGCGCAGCGCAATTTCGAATGACATAATCCTGCAATGGACAGGCAATTCTTCTGCCCCCTTCGCGGCCAGGTGGCCGTTCGCCGATCGATCGAGACTCACCTCACCGATTGGTTCAACGAGTGATTCCCGGCCGCGCGGGATAGGCGCGGATCCGGCAGACACTCGTCCATGATTTCTGCCATCTGAAAATCCGGGCCCATCCCCGACCATTCGCCACGTTTCGTTGCGTTCAAAGGTTCGAGGGATCAGACCATGCATAACCATATCCGACGCGGTGCGAGGGGCACCGCGGCTCTGCTGCTGGCAGGCATCGCCACGCCTGTGCTGGCGCAGGCCAATGCCGATATTTCCATCAACGACCCCGCCGCACAGGCGGAGGACGAGAGCGCCATCGTCGTCACCGGCAGCCGCATCCAGGGCCTGCCCACCGACGGCCCCGTCCAGACCCAGACCGTCACGCGCGAGGATATTCTCGACACCGGCGCGGCCACCATTATCGAAGTGCTGCAAGATCTGCCCGTCACCTCGGGCGGCGGCGGCACCTTCTCGACCGCCACTGCGGGCCCGCTGTCCTCCGACACCCCGGTCGGCGCCTCCGCCGTGTCGCTGCGCGGCCTTGGCGCGTCCTCCACGCTGACGCTCATCAACGGCCGCCGCGCGCAGATCAGCGCCTTCGCACGCGGGCAGGAAAGCTTCATCGACGCCAGCTCCATCCCCCTCGCAGCGATCGAGCGGGTCGAGGTGCTCCCCTCGGGCGCCTCGGCGATCTATGGCGCCGACGCGGTCGCGGGCGTGGTCAATTACGTGCTGCGCGAGGATTTCGAAGGGCTCGAACTCTCCGCCAGCTATGGCAATTCGACCAAGGGCACCGACGAGGGGCGCTATAACATCACCGGCGTCGCGGGCACGCGGATCGGCGATCGCAACTCGGTCATGCTGGTGGTCGATTATTTCAAGCGGAACCCGTTCTTCCTGCGCGACCGCGCGATCAGCCGCGAAAGCTTCCGCCCCAGCCAGCAGGGCTTCTACCCCAGCTTCAACGATCTGTTCTTCCAGTTCTTCGACCAGACCGAGGAACCGCAGGACGGCGGCTGCGCGGCGGAGGATTTCGGTTCGGGCAATCTCGGCGAGTTCTGCGAGGTCAACACCAACGCCTATGTCTCCGCGCAGGACAGGATGGAGACCATCGGCGGCCTGTTCACCCACCAGTTCGAGATTTCGGATTCGCTGACCTGGTACAATGACGCGCTCTACAGCCATCTGGAATCGCGCGGCATCAGCTCGCCCGCCAATTTCTCGCGCGCGCCGATCGACCCTGAGAATCCCTTCTGGCCCGACGCGCTGAAGGACGACATCGTTCAGGAAGGCTCGTTCGAAGGCGCCACCGACTTCACCGATTTCTACGGCTTCCCGATCTACGCATGGGGCAAGATCCCGCAGCCGCGCGCGGTCGAGGTCGAATCCGACAGCTATCGCATCACTTCGGGCCTGCGCGGCGATATCGGCAAGGGCTGGAACTTCGACGCGGCCTTCCTGTTCGGCGGGAACGAGCGGACGCAGCGCGGTGTCTCGGGCCTCGCGGTCGCGCAGAACTTCTATGACCTCAATCTCGGCAATATCTGCACCGACGGGTCGCGGGTGGAGCGCTGGGACGTCGATCTCGGACGCCCCGATGCCGAATTCATCGGCGATACATGCGAGGACGCGAGCAGGGAAACCTTGTGGTACAATCCCTTCGGCGGGCAGACCACGCAGGAAGACGGCGTCGCCGAACTGCTCGCGACAGAGGCGGAGCGCAAGGGCAAGTCGCGGCTCTATGCCCTTGACGGCAGCGTCAACGGCACGCTGCTGGACATGCCCGCAGGCCCGCTGAAGGCGGCGTTCGGCGGCGAGTTCCGGCGCGAGACGCTGCGCGACACGCCCGCGGGCATCGCGGTCGCCACCGCCGACAATCCCGAACCGATCCTCGGCTTCTCCTCCACCAGCGCCTTTGCCAAGCGCAACAGCTGGGCGGTCTATGGCGAGTTCTACATTCCGCTGCTCGACACGCTGGACGTGCAGCTGGCAGGCCGCTTCGACGATTTCCAGGGCTTCGGCAGCGACTTCAACCCCAAGATCGCGGCCCGCTGGGAAGCGGCCGACTGGCTGGCGCTGCGCGGCAATTACTCCACCTCGTTCCGCGCGCCCTCGCTGGCGCAAAGCGGGGCGGGCGTGCTGCTCAGCTCCTACCGCGTGGATTGCGAGGCCACGCCCGATGCCTGCGGCGGCGATCCCGACGCCGATGGCGAGGCGCTGCTGTCGGAAGATGTCGGCAATCCCGAACTGGGGGCCGAAAATGCGCGCAGCTTCGGCGGCGGCGTTGTCTTTACGCCGGGCCGCAACATCGAACTGACGCTCGACTACTGGAACATCCGCCACACCGATCTTGTCGGCATCGACGAGGACGATTTCATCCGCCGCGCGCTGTCGGGCGAATTCGCGGTGGCGGGTCCGGGCGAACTGCCCACCGGCACGCCGGGGGTCGAGGTGCAGAACGGCTTCGTCAGCGACGCGCATTTCCAGATCACCAATCTGGGCTTCCAGAAGACCGACGGCCTCGACATCGCCTATACGCAGCAGTTCGACGCGGGATCGGCGGGCAATGTCACGCTCAGCCTCGACGCGACGAAGATCTTCAACTTCGACCGCAAGGCATCCGACGCCAGCCCGCTTGAGGAACTGGCGGGCGATTATTTGTACCCCGACTTCATCGCCAGCGGCCGGGTGCGCTGGCGCAAGGATGCGTGGCGCGCGGCGCTGTCGGGCCAGTACACCAGCGGCTATCGCGACGACCCGTCCGACCGCACGCTGGAAGCGCTGGGCCTGCCGACCGATGCCGAATATGACGTCGACGACTACCTGACGTTCGATTTCAGCATCAGCTATGATTTCGAGGAGAACAGCTTCGTCCAGCTGGCCGTGCGCAATATCTTCGATCAGGATCCCCCGCGCGTGCTGGGATCGTCCGCGAATGTCGATCTGTTCAACCATGATCTGATCGGCCGCTATGCGACATTGCGCGTAACGAAGCGCTTCTAGCACGCGAAAGTCCGCGCCCCGTCCCCGGCGTCCTGCCGCCGGGGGCGGGGCGGGACAAAACGGAGAATTCATGACCGAAGACGCGCAACAGACCGGGCCGGCCACGCGCATATGGCGCATGCCCGATACGCTGGCGATCCTGTTCACGCTGGCCCTGATCGCATGGGCCGCGACCTTACTGTTCACGCCGGGGCAGTTTTCGGTGGCGGGCGATCCGGCGCGCATCGTGCCGGGCAGCTACCAGCCCGCCGCAGGCCCGATGCCTGCCCCTCTGCTGGGCAGCGAGGATCGGACCGGTTTCCTCGATTTCCTGTTCGCGGGGCTTGTGACGGGCGACCGCTATTCGGCGACAGTGGGCCTGATGGCCTTCATCCTCGTGCTGGGCGGGGTGTTCGGCATGATCATGCGCACCGGCGCGGTCGATGCGGCGCTGCAATCCGCGCTTCCCGGCGGTAAGGCGCGCAGCGAGCGGCTGATCGTCTGCCTGTTCCTTGCCTTTTCGCTGGCGGGCGCGGTGTTCGGCCTGTCGGAGGAAGCGATCGCGCTGACTTTGGTGCTGGCCCCGGCGCTTAACCGGGCGGGTTACGATTCCGCGACCGCCGTGCTGGTCTGCTATGGCGCCAGCCAGATCGGTTTCGCCACCAGCTGGATGAACCCGTTCAGCGTCATCATCGCGCAAAGCATCGCGGGCCTGCCGCCCATGTCGGGGCTGGGCCTGCGGATCGCGTTGTGGGCGGTGTTCACGCTGGCGGCCGCGGTCTTCACATGGCGATACGCCCGCGCGGTCAGGCTGGGCCAGCGTCCCCCTATTGGCCTGCAGGCGCGGGGCGATGATGCCGGGGCGGTGGCGGGGTTCTCGGCTGCGCATCTGCTGGTGCTGCTTGTTCTGCTGGCGGGCGTCGCATGGGTGGCGTGGGGCGTCACCATGCGCGGCTATTACCTGCCCGAGATCGCCGCGCAGTTCTTCGCGGTCGGCATCGCGACCGTCGCCATCGCGCGGATCGGGCGCATCGCGGGGATTTCCGAACTGATGGAGGCGTTCCGCGACGGCGCGGCGCAATTGCTGCCCGCCGCGCTGATCGTCGGCGCGGCCAAGGGTATCATGCTGATCCTTGGCGGCGACGATCCGGCCAGCCCCTCGCTGCTCAATGCCCTCCTGAACGGGCTGGGCACGGTGACGGCGGCAGTGCCCGACTGGCTGACCGCATGGGCGATGTATCTGGTGCAGAGCGTGTTCAATTTCTTCGTGGCGTCGGGATCGGGACAGGCGAGCATCACCATGCCGATCATGGCCCCGCTGGCGGACCTGTCGGGGGTCACGCGGCAGACCGCGGTGCTGGCGTTCCAGCTGGGCGACGGCTTCACCAATCTGATCATCCCGACCTCGGCGGCGCTGATGGCCTGCCTTGCCGCGGCGCGGGTCGGCTACGGCGAATGGCTGGCCTTCATCTGGAAACCGGTGCTGGGCCTTGTCGCCATGGCGAGCATCGTGATGCTGCTCGCCCATGCAGGAGGATATTGATGCCGCGCGCGATTTTCACCGCCCTGCTGGCGCTGCTTGCACTGGCCGGTCCCGCGCGAGCGGAAGAGGGCACGCTGGTCATCGTCGGCGGCGGGCTGGAACCCGGCAATGCGGCGGTCCACAAGGCGTTCCTGAACGCTCGACCCGCCGACGCGCCCGCCATCGTCATCATCCCCGCCGCCTCGGGCGAACCGCAAACATCCGCCGACAGCTTCGCCGAGGCGCTGGTCAGCCACGGCGCGAAGGCCAATGACATCGCCGCGATCCGGCTGGCGATGATCGACGATCCCGCGACCGAGGACGTGGACGAAAGCCGATGGGCCGCCAATGCCGCCAGCGCCGAAGAAATCGCCAAGATCTCCAAGGCTGGCGCGATCTGGTTCACCGGCGGCGACCAGTCGCGCATCACCGCTCTGCTGATCGGCGCGGACGGGCGCGAGACACCGATGCTCGCCGCGATCCGCCAGCGCCTGCGTGAAGGCGCGGTCGTCGGCGGCTCCTCAGCAGGCGCCGCGATCATGAGCGATCCGATGATCACGCAGGGCGACACGCTGGCCGCGCTGCTACCGGGCTCGCCGGGCGAGCCAATGGCGCTGGGCCGCGGCCTCGGCTTCGTGACCGGCGCGCTGGTCGACCAGCATTTCGGCCAGCGCGCGCGTCTGGGTCGTCTGACCGCCGCGCTGCTGACGCCGGGACAGCCCCGCCGCATGGGCCTCGGCATCGACGAGGACACCGCGCTCATCCTCCACCCCGGCGCAGCGACGGCTGAGGTCGCGGGCAGCGGCTATGTCACCCTGATCGACGCACGCGCTGCGACGCGGGCAGAGGGCGACCGGTTCGCGGCGGCCAACCTGCTGCTCGGCCTCGCCGCATCCGGCGACGCGATCGACATTGCGACCGGTTCGGTCACCCCGGCGCCGTACAGGAAGCCGACCATCGGCCAGGAATATGCCAATTCCGCGCCAATTAATGGCGGCGGCATGGCTCTGGGCGGTCAGACACTGGCGCAAGTGGCGGGCGAATCCCTGCTCGACAACGCCGCGGCCAATGTCGTCGAACGCCATTCCTTCGCGGGCCGCCACGGCGTGACCTATCGCTTCACCCAGACCGAAACATCGCGCGGCCATTGGGGCAGAGGCCCCGACGGCACGGCGCATTACGCGCTGAGCGGCGTGCGTTTCGACATCGAACCTATCGACATCACAATCACGAAAGCAGGTCGCTGAATGCCCGCATTGCGAAACCACGTCATCGCCCTCCACGGCGGCGCGGGCGTCAATCCCGACCGCGATTATGCGGAGGTGGAGGTCCATCTTGCCGCGCTGATCCGCCGCTGCGAAGCGATGCTGGCAGGCGGCGCAAGCGCGCTCGACACGGTGGAGCACGCGGTGCGCGATCTGGAGGAAAGCGGGCTCTATGTCGCAGGTCGCGGGTCCGCACCCAATGATCAGGGCCAGGTCGAATGCGATGCCGCGATCATGGACGGCGCGCGCATGCAGGCCGGCGGCGTCTGCGCGCTGAGCGGGGTCGCATCCCCCGTCACTGCCGCCCGCGCGGTGCTGGACCGCACGCCTTACGTGCTGCTGGCGGGCGAGGGCGCGCGCGCCTTCGCGGGCGAATGCGGGCTGGCGATGGTCCGCGATCCGGCCGCCCACTACCGCCTGCCTGTCGGCGTGGAGATGGAGGAAACGCAGGCGCTCGATTCCGGGCTGTCGCATGGCACGGTGGGCGCAGTGGCGCTGGATTCCATGGGGCGGCTCGCGGCGGCGACCTCCACCGGCGGCCTGTTCGGCAAGCGCGCGGGGCGCGTGGGCGATACGCCGATCACCGGCATCGGCAACTGGGCCGACGGCGAGGTCGCGGTCAGCTGCACCGGCATCGGCGAAGCCTTCGTCTATGCAGGCGGCGCGCGCGATGTGGCCGCCCGCATGGCTTATGGCGGCGCGTCGCTTGGAGATGCGGGACAGGCCGTGCTCGACGCGGTGGCGCACCATGGCGGTGACGGCGGCATGATCGCGGTGGACAAGGCGGGCAGCGTCATCATGCCGTTCAACTCGCCCGGCATGAAACGCGCCGTCGCGGGATCGGCCATCCCCGATCGGGTCGCCATCCTTTAGCGTTCAGCGAAAGGCGCTGCTGAAGGCGGCGGGATCGCTGACCGGCATGCCGTCGCCGCGGCGCAGGTCCTGTGCGATAATCTCGGCAATGCGCGCCGCCGGGTCTGGCCCGTCCATCCGGATTTCGCCCGAAGCGTCCCAGTCGATCCCGTCGAATGCGGCCATGGTGCGCTGGCGCTGCGCCTCGCGGAAGAACGGCCAGCTTTCGAATGCACGCTCGATCGCGCGGGGCAGGTCGTCACCCGGTTCGATCACCGTGCCAAAGCGCCACATGGCGTAATCGGGATTGTCCCGCCAGTCCGCACCATGCCCGTTGACGAACAGGCAGGGGCGGGGCCGGACCAGATATTCATAGACCTGGCTGCTGACATCCCCGACATAAAGGTCGGCCGCCAGCGTGTAACTCATGTCGCTCGACCGGTCGGAGCCGAGATCGACGATCACGCGGTCCTGCACTTCCAGCGCCAGCCACCGGGCCTTGCGCCTGTCGTTCCACCCGCGCGCCATGCGGACATGCGGCGCGATGACGAGATTGTATTTCCCGCCTGCGCAGACCGTTTCGACCAGCCTGCGCGCCATGGTCTCGCCCGTGCCCATGCGGCGGTCGAAATGCGGGTTATAGAGGATGACCGGCCTGTCGTTCGCGAACAAGGGCGGCCTGCCAAGGCCAAGCTGCATCATCGTGCCCAGCTTCACCGAACCGCCGACGACGCAATCCTCGGGCGCGACACAGCCCTGCACCAGCAGCCGGTCCCGATCCTTGGCCCCCGACACGAACACCTTGTCGAAGAATTCGAAGCGGTTCTCGAACCCCACCGCCCGGTCGCCCGCGCCATGCGGAATATGGAACAGCGGCGGGAAGCGTCCGGGCAGGCGCTTCAGGATCGTGCTTGTCCGTTCGGCGCACAGGATCGCGTCGCAGTCGCGGATCCGGCTGGCATAGGTAAGCAGCATGGCCAGCTTGCGCGCGGCATCGGGCACCATGGCTTTCGTGCGGCGCGGCAGCTTCATGATGACCATGTCGGGCACCGGCCTGCCCAGCGATTCGGCCAGTACGGCAATATTGTGCGCGTCGCCGTGCGAAGGAGTGAACACCAGCACCCGGCAGCCATGCGATTCCGCCAGCTCGAACGCGACCGGCAGGAAATGGGCGAACTGGTGCTGGCCGCCGATGGCCGGCACGTGAATGGTCGGAATATGCGTCATGCGTCCCGAAGATCTGTCCCGCGAACGGGGTAGGATTGCCCGTCGTTACGTCCGAAGCGATGCCGATCCCAGGGGCATGCTGCAGGGCCGGTTATCGGCAAACAAGGCCAGATCGCGAACGCCTTGTCAATTGCCGATGGCGGCTGCGTCGGCCAATGGAATTGCGGGGACGGCGGGCGCCCCGAAATCGGCCTCGCCATGCAAGGCACCGCGCTGTCCGGCCGCTTCGCCGACCAGCAGCAGCGCCGGCCCGTCGCCGATCGCCGTGCGCGCCATCAGCCCCAGCAGGTCCAGCCTGCCGCGAAACACGCGCATGGCCGGAAGGCTGGCATTCTCGACGATGGCGACCGGCGTGCTGCCCGACAAGCCATGCGCGATCAGCTGGCGGGAAATCTCGCCCGCTGCGGCCTTGCCCATGTAGACGGCCAGCGTGGCCCTTGGATCGGCCAGCGCTGCCCAGTCGAGATCAAGCGTTTCGCCCTTCCGCGCATGGGCGGTGACGAACACCAGCTTGCGTGCCAGCCCGCGCAAGGTGAGCGAAAGGCCCAGATCGGCGGCAGCGGCGCTGGCGGCGGTGATGCCGGGGCAGATCCGGACCCCGATTCCCGCGGCGCGGCAGGCGTCGATTTCCTCGGTCGCGCGGGCGAAGATCGCGGGGTCGCCGCCTTTCAGCCGCACCACTCGCCGACCCGCCAGCGCGGCCTCGACGATCAGCGCGTCGATGGTCTTCTGGTCTTTCGAATGGCGTCCGGACCTTTTGCCGACATGCACCCGCTGTACTTCCGCGGGGATCAGGGCCAGCACGCCTTCGCCCACCAGCGCATCGTGGAACACAACGTCGCAGGCGCCCAGCAGCCGCTCCGCCTTGCGGGTCAGCAGGTCGGGATCGCCGGGGCCCGCGCCCACCAGCCAGACTTCGCCGGGCTGGATCGGGGCGCGGGGATCGGGTGTCGTCTTGCGTTCGGTCATCGTCGGCCTCCATCGGGAAACGCGCGCCGCAGCCTTGCGCGGCGCCCCCCAGGGCTTTCACGTCATTCGGCGGCGATCGAGAGATATTCCTCGTCATTCACGATCGCAGGCCGCGCGTTGCGGGCGGGCGATGCCTTGTAATGGGTGGCATAGAGCATGCCGCCCACGAAGGTCAGGCCGCCGACCAGATTGCCGATAACGGTCGGAATCTCGTTCCAGATGAAATAGTCCATCCATGTGAACTCGCCGCCCAGCATGATGCCCGAGGGGAACAGGAACATGTTCACGATCGAATGTTCGAAGCCCAGGTAGAAGAAGACGAGGATCGGCATCCACATCCCCATGATCTTGCCCGGCACCGAACTCGACATCATCGCGGCGACGACCCCGGTCGACACCATCCAGTTGCACATCACGGCCCGGATGAAGAGCGTCAGCATCCCCGCGCTGCCCGCGGCGGCATAACCCAGCGTCCGGCTCTCGCCGATGACGCCGATCTTCTGCCCGATCTCGTTCGGGGCCTGGCTGAAACCGGTGGTGAAGATGATCGCCATGAACACGGCCACCGTCATCGCGCCCGCGAAATTGCCGCAGAACACAAGGCCCCAGTTGCGCAATACGCCGCCGATGGTGACGCCGGGCCGCTTGTCGATCAGTGCCAGCGGGACAAGGGTGAACACGCCCGTCAACAGGTCGAAACCCATCAGATAGAGCATGCAGAAACCCACCGGGAACAGCAGCGCGCCGAGCAGCGGATTGCCGGTGTTGACGGTGATGCTGATCGCGAAAGCCGCGGCAAGGGCAAGGATGGCACCGGCCATATAGGCTCGGACCAGCGTGTCCTTGATGGACATGAAAACCTTGGATTCGCCGGCATCGACCATCTTGGCCGCGAATTCGGCGGGAGCGATATAGGACATATCGAATTCCTTTCTTGAACGAGCGGCCGTTCAGGCCGGATTTTGCAGTTGCAAGTGGATGGCGCCGTCCTCCAGCCGCACCGGATAGGTCGGTACGCTGCCTTCGTCGGCACCTTGGGCCAGCCCGGTTTCAAGGCTCAGCACCCAGTTGTGGAGCGGGCATGTCACGCAGTTTCCGTGCACGATGCCCTGGCTGAGCGGACCCTCGCGATGCGGGCAGCGGTCTTCCATCGCGAAGATGCGGTCATCCTCGGTGCGGAAAACCGCGATAGTTGCCCCGTCGGTCCTGACGCAGCGCGCGCCCTGCCGTGGGATGTCGTCAATCGTGCCCACATGCACCCACCCGGTGTCGGCGATGCGGGCAACCGGCGTCGCGGCGTTCATTCTGCTGGCTCCATGCTGGGTGAGGAGAGATCGGCCATCGGCTTGAACTCGTGCTTGTCCTTGCCCGACACGCGTTCGGACCACGGATCGGTCTGCGAAAAGCGCTGAGAGAACACGAAACGGTCGTAATAGGCGCGGCGGGTGTCCGGATTGTCGAGGATCTGCGCACGGATCGTGTCGTGCCCGACGCGGTCGGCCCATTTGTAGATGCGTTCGAGGTAGAAACCCTGTTCGCGGTACATCTGCATCATGGCGGCGGTGATCTCCATCACCTCCTCCTCGGTCTCGACCGTGGTCAGCTTGGTCGTACCCTGGATGTGGATGCCGGCAGCGCCCGCGTAATGCACTTCGTATCCGCTATCGACGCAGACGATGCCGATGTCCTTGCAGGTCGCCTCGGCGCAATTGCGCGGGCAGCCCGATACGGCCAGCTTCACCTTGTGCGGCGTCCACGATCCCCACAGGAACTTCTCGAGCGCGACGCCGAGGCCGGTCGAATCCTGCGTGCCCATGCGGCACCAGTTCGTGCCGACGCAGGTCTTCACCGTGCGCAGCGACTTGCCATAGGCATGGCCCGATACCATGCCCGCCTTGTTCAGATCGGCCCAGACGCCGGGCAGGTCTTCCTTCTTCACGCCGAGGAGGTCGATGCGCTGGCCGCCGGTGACATGGACGGTGGGGATCGCGAACTTGTCGACCACGTCGGCGATGGCGCGCAGTTCCTGCGAATTGGTCATCCCGCCCCACATGCGCGGGATCACCGAATAGGTGCCGTCCTTCTGGATGTTGGCATGCACCCGCTCGTTGATGAAGCGGCTCTGGTTGTCGTCGACATATTCGCCGGGCCAGTCGGCCAGCAGGTAATAGTTGAGCGCGGGGCGGCACTTGGCGCAGCCGCCGCTGGTGGTCCACTCCAGCTCCTGCATCACCGCGGGGATGGATTTCAGCGCATTCGCCTTGATCAGGCGGCGCACGTCGCCGTGGGGCAGATGGGTGCAGCCGCACATCGCCTTGGGGGCGCTGGCATCGAAGCTGTCGCCCAGCGTCAGCGCCATCAGGCTCTCGACCAGATTGGTGCAGGTGCCACAGGACGCGCTCGCCTTGGTATGGGCGCGCACCTCGTCCAGCGTGGACAGGCCCTTGTCCTTGATCGTGCCGGTAATTGCCCCCTTGCAGATACCGTTGCAGCCGCAGATTTCCGCGTCGTCCGCAAGGTTGGCGACAGCCGCAAGGGGGTCAGAATTTCCCGCGTTCTGGAACGCCTGCCCGAAGATCAGCGTCTCGCGCAACTCGCGCACGCATTCGCCCTTGCGCAGCAGTTCGTTGTACCATCCGCCGTCGGCCACATCGCCATAGAGCACCGCGCCGATGATGCGGTCGTCCTTGACGATCACCCGCTTGTAGGTGCCGCGCGCGGCATCGCGCAGGACCACTTCCTCGCGGTCGTCGCCTTCCGCGAAATCGCCGACGGAATAGAGGTTCACGCCCGTGACCTTCAGCTTGGTCGGCGTTTCGGCGTGGAGGAACCCGTCGACGGGCGCGCCTGCCAGATCGGCGGCAAGGATCTTCGCCATAGTATAGAGCGGCGCGACGAGGCCATAGACGCGCCCGTCCACCTCGACACATTCGCCGATGGCGCTGATCGCCGGATCGCTGGTGCGCAATTGCACGTCGCACACGATGCCGCGATTGACCTCAAGCCCCGCCTCGGCGGCGAGGGCGGTGCTGGGCCGGATGCCGACCGCCATCACGACCATGTCGGCGTCGATCACCGTGCCGTCGTCCAGTTCGACCGCGATCACCCTGTCGTCGCCGTCGCCAAGGATCGCCCTGGTGTTCGCGCCGCAGCGAATGTCGATGCCGCGCCCTTCCAGCTCCTTTTGCAGCAGATAGCCGGCAGCGGTATCCAGCTGGCGTTCCATCAGCGTGGGCATCAGATGGATGACGGTGACCTTCATGCCCTGCATGTGCAGTCCGGCGGCAGCCTCAAGCCCAAGCAGGCCGCCGCCGATCACCACCGCGTTTCCGCGGAACGAGGCATAGCGCTGCATCGCCTCGACATCGTCGAGATCGCGGTAGGCAAGCACGCCTTCCAGCTGATGGCCGGGGACGGGGATGATGAAAGGGCTGGATCCCGTGGCGATGACCAGCCGGTCGTATGGCGCGGTAATGCCGTTCGCCGATGTCACGGTCTTGGACGCGCGATCGATCTCGGTGACGCGCGCGCCGCGGTGCAGGGTGACGTTATGGGTTTCGTACCAGGCATCGTCGTGGATCACGATGTCGTCGAACGATTTCTCGCCCGACAGCACCGGCGACAGCATGATGCGGTCATAGTTCACGCGCGGTTCGGCGTTGAAGATCGTGACGTCGTATCGGCCGGGCGCCTGCTCGAACAGATGCTCCAGCATGCGGCCCGGGGCCATGCCATTTCCGACGATGACGAGTTTCTCAAGTGCCATGAAGGCCCTCCGTGTTCGGCAGCGGTCAGGCTGCGGATTGCTGGGAAGCAGGAACACGGGGGTGCAATGGGCTGACCGCGTTCCCCGATCAGCCGGATATCCGGTTGATCGACCGCGCAGCGCCATTGCTGCTGTTACAGATTGGATCTGGATGATGACAATACCGCTTCGGCGCGGAGAGCCCAAACGGGGCCTGTCATCGATGCATCATTATTACCGCGATTCGCCCATTGCTGCAATGCAAAAAGGCCGAATGACCCAAGCTGCGGTAATTGCGGGCGAAATCGTCACACCCTGCTCGCCAGCGCCTCCTCCTCGACCATGCGAGCGATCAGCGGGCGGCAACTGCCGCAATTGCTGCCGGCGCCGGTCCTTCCCGCGATTTCGTTCAGCGTGCCGCAGCCTTCGCGGATGGCGCATCGCACGTCGTTCTCTCCCACGTCGAGGCACAGGCAGACCAGCTTTCCGCGATCGGGCGCAGGCCGGGCCGGGCGGCCCGCCAGCAATTCGATGGCGCTGGCATCCTCGGCCACGAATTGCCGCGTCACCCAGTCGCGATCGGGCAAGGATCCGCTGCGGGTCAGGTAGAGCACGGCTGCGAGCACGCCGTCCTCTGCGCGCACGGTGATACGGGTCATGCCTTGCGCCTTGTCCGCGGCTTCGGACCTGATGCCTGCGGGCAAAAGCGCGTCGACATCAACGGCGCCCGTTCCGGCCAGCTCGGTCAGCCACCCGCCTTCGACGCGGGCCAGTGCCCAGAACAGGCTGCCGGGCCGCACAGGCTCGCGCGTCACCAGAAAGCCGCGCCAGTCGGGCGTGACGGCGGCAATCGCGGCCGCGACATTCTTGAAGCCGGGCTGGCCCGATACCGGATCGACTGCCGGGTGCATCAGCCTGCCTGTGCGCCCGCTGCCGGTCAGGTCGGTCCAGTGCATCGGCACGAAGATCTCGCCGCCGTGCTGTCCATCGGTCACCGCCACGCGGTAGGCGGCATCGCCCCATGGTGTCGAAACGCGCGCAAAGCCGCCGTCAGTCAGGCCGAAGCGCTGCGCATCGTCAGGCGCGACTTCGACCAGAGGCTCGCGGCGATGGATCGACAGTTTCGGGCTCAGCCCGGTTCGCGTCATCGTGTGCCACTGGTCGCGGTAGCGCCCGGTGTTGAGGCGCAGCGGGAAATCGGGATTGACGGGCGGCGGGGCAGGGGGCTCCACCGCGACGATCCGCGCCTTGCCGTCGGGAAAGGCGAAGCGCCCGCCTGCCGGATGCGCGCCGCCCCAGCGGAACGGCTGCATCGCGTCATACTCCTCGCGGCTGCATCCGGCCCAATCGGTCAGGTCGAACAGCCTTCCGTGCCGAACGCTCAGCCGGGTCATGGCGGCATATTCGGCGAAGATCTCGGCGGGATGGCCGAAGGCAAACGCCGCGCCGTGCCCCAGCCTGTCCGCAATGTCGCACAGGATCCGCCAGTCGGCGCGCGCTTCGCCGGGCGCGGGAAGCAGTGCGCGCTGGCGGCTGATGCGGCGTTCCGAATTGGTGACCGTGCCGTCCTTCTCACCCCAGCCGAGCGCGGGCAGGCGGATGTCGGCCAGCTTGGCCGTGTCGGTCTCGGCGATGACTTCGGACACGACCAGCGTTTCGCAGCGGGCCAGCGCCTCGCGCACGAAGCCCGCGTCGGGCATGGATACGGCGGGATTGGTGCCCATGATCCACAGGAACCTTATGCGCCCGTCGTGCACGGCGCGGAACATCTCCACCGCCTTGCTGCCGGGGCCGGAGCACAGGTTCGGCGCGTTCCAGAACGCGGCGACGGAGGCGCGCTCGTCATCCTCGAAGCCGAGGTGGCAAGCAAGCATATTGGCCAGCCCGCCAACCTCGCGCCCGCCCATCGCATTGGGCTGGCCGGTGATGCTGAACGGGCCGCTGCCCGCGCGATTGATCCGCCCCGTCGCCAGATGAAGATTGATGATCGCATTGCCCTTGTCGGTTCCGCAAACGGACTGGTTCGCCCCCTGGCTGAACAGGGTCACCATGCGGGGATGGTCGGCCACCAGATCGCACAATTGCGCGAAGATTCCGGGATCGAGCCCATGAGCGGCGGCGTCCAGACCGTCGACAAACCCGCCGGGCTGCTCGCAATGTTCGGCCATGTAGCTGCCGTCGAGCAGCCCCCGTTCGCGCATCGCGGCAAGCAGCGCGTTGAACAGCGCCACGTCGCCATCGGGCGCGACCGGCACGTGCAAATCCGCGCGTTCCGCGGTTTCGGTGCGGCGCGGGTCGATCACGACCAGCTTCGTGCCGCGCTGTTCCCGCGCCTGTTCGATGCGCTGCCAGATGACCGGATGGCACCATGCGGTGTTCGACCCGACCAGCAGGATCAGATCGGCGCTGTCGAGGTCCTTATAGCTGCAAGGCACCACGTCTTCACCAAAGGCCCGGTTATGCGCGGCGACCGCGCTGGCCATGCACAGCCGCGAATTGGTGTCGATATTGGCGGTGCCGACAAAGCCCTTCAGCAGCTTGTTGGCGACATAGTAATCCTCGGTCAGCAGCTGGCCGGAGACATAGAACGCGACGCTATCAGGGCCATGTTCGGCAATTGCGGCGCGCATCCGCTGCGCCACCAGCTCCAGCGCTTCGTCCCATTCGGCCTGCTCGTCGCCGATCATCGGATGCAGCAGGCGGCCTTCCAGCCCGGTGGTCTCGCTCAGCCACGTGCCCTTGGAACAGAGCCGCCCGTGATTGGCGGGATGGTCCGGATCGCCCGCCACCTCGATCCGGCGCGGGCCGGTGACGCGCGCGGCAATGCCGCAGCCGACACCGCAATAGGCGCAGGTGGTGCGGATTGCGGTCATGGTCACGTCAACCTTTCCGTCATGCGCACGCAAAAAAGCCGCCACGATCCTGCACCCATCGGGCAGGTTCGGGCGGCACCATTGCCACGCGCGTCGCGATTTGGGGTCGATGCCATGCGGCGAAGCCCGACCATGGGCTCCGCGGCATCGACCCTGCCTCTATAACGCGATTTATGGGACTGCAGCAAGACGCGGCTCCGGATCAGAAGCTGAAACCGGCCTGCAGCCAGAACTTCTCGGTATCGGTGCCGAAATTGGCGGCCTGGTAATTGGCATATTTCGCCAGAACCCCGATCGCGCCCAGCTTGAAACTGATCACCGCATCCCATTCGCTGCCATAATCGATGCCGCCGACATCGCTGTCGAACTGGTGATAGATGATATTGGCGCCCAGCCCCTTCATCATCGCGACATCGCCCAGCTTGATGCTGGCCGTCCCGTAATAGTCCTGCAGGCCGGTGGCGGGCGTGGAGAGGAACAGGTCGGCAAAGCCGTTGAACTTGTGCAGCGTCGCCAGCGGGGTCTGGAACGCGGCCGCGCCGTCGTCGCTGCCCAGCAATTCATATCCGCCCTTAAGCCCGACCGGGCCGATGGCAAAACCGGCCTCGCCGTTGAGGTAATCGGCGTCATAGGACACCGGGTTGTCGCCGTAATCGCTCTGCCGCGCATAGCTGGCGAGGTAATCGAGCTTGAACGTCTCGCCGATGGGAACGGCGCCCATCGCGCGGAACCCATAGCTCTGGCTGGAATAGACAAGCCGGCCCGGCTTCTCTTCGTCATAGTCCAGCAGATAGGCAAAGGCCTTCACCTGCGCGATCTTCACGTCGATCCCGCCGTTCAGCAGGATCATGTCCCCGTCGAAATGCGCATTGGGGCTGTCTATGCCAAAGATCGTGCGCTGCGAGATCGCATAGGTCGCGTCCAGCGCCACCGGCCCGATCTTTCCTTGGGCGCGCACCGCGTCGAAGGTCTGCTCGTTCTGCCGCCAGCCGACATTGCCGACGAAGCGGTGATCGTCATGGATGATGCGCTGGCGCCCGACGGTCAGCGTGCCCGCCTTGCTCTTGTATCCGATCTGCAGGCGGTTGAGCTCGACGTTCTCGGGATCGGGGACGACGGGATAGGGCTCGATCCCGTTGCCGGGAATGGTGTCGTTGTAATTGTCGACGATGGCCAGCGTCGCTTCCGCTTCGCCCAGCACGAAAAAGCCATGGCTGACCAGTTCGGCGCCCGACCGCATGCGGAAGGTCAGCGCGTCGGCGTCCTGCAGCGGCGTATCGGGCTGGCTGACGGTTTCATAGCGCAGCATGCCGTCGACGATCAGGTCCAGCGTGGTGTCGTCCGCGATCTGAACCGGAGCGGCCGCGAACGGACCCGATTGGGCACAGGCCGGCGCGGCGGAGCCCATGGCCGATGCGGCACACAGCAAGGCAAGTTTCTTCTTCATACAAGGCCTCCCTTCCGGGCCAGCGCGGCCCGGTGTCGTCTGGAAAGGGCAGGCTTCGTCGCCCGCCGATGTGGGTGGAAAGCGGGCCCCTCATGCGCCCGCCGGGTGTTCTTCGCCTGCGCTACCGGGCGCCCTTGCCCGGAATCGCGGCGTGAATTCGGTCAATCGGGGCCCGGCCGGATCCTTCCGGTCCGGGCGAAACGGTCAGGCCGCCTTGGCCGAGGGACCGTGATCATATTCGGCCAGGAAGTGCAGTACCTCCTGCCGGTATTGGTAGAACTTCGGATCCTCCAGCAGCGCCTTGCGATCGCGCGGACGCGGCAGGTCGACCTTCAGCACCTTGCCGATGGTGGCATTGGGGCCGTTGGTCATCATCACGACGCGGTCGGCCAGCAGGATCGCCTCGTCCACGTCATGCGTCACCATGATGGCGGTGACCTTAGTGCGGTTCCAAACCTCGACCAGCACGTCCTGAAGGTCCCAGCGCGTCAGGCTGTCGAGCATGCCGAAGGGCTCGTCCAGCAGCAGCAGGCGCGGGCTGAGCGCGAAGGCGCGGGCGATGCCGACACGCTGGCGCATGCCGTTCGACATTTCGGCGGCCATCTTGTCCTTGGCATCGGCCAGCCCGACGCGGTCGAGATAGTAATCCACGATGTCGCGGCGCTCGGCGCGGGCGGCATGCGGATAGACCCGCTCGACCCCCAACGCCACGTTCTGCCGCGCGGTCAGCCACGGCATCAGGCTGGGGGCCTGGAAGACCACCGCCTTGTCCGGTCCCGCCGCGCTGATTTCCCGGTTGTCGAGGACGATGCCGCCCTTCGAAATCTCGTTCAGGCCCGCCGCCATGGTCAGCACGGTCGACTTGCCGCAGCCCGAATGGCCGATCAGCGAGACGAATTCGCCGCGGTTCATGATCAGGTTGAAATCCTCGACCACGGTCAGCGGGCCCTTGGGCGTCGGATACACCTTATCGAGCTTGAAGAATTCCAGATAGCGGTTCTCGACATTGCTCTGCCCCGCCTCGCGATAGGCCTTGGGCGGGGGCGCGAGGTCGAGCGGGATCACGCCGGGCAGTTCGGTCGCGCTTTCGCCGACGCTGGACGAGGCATCGTTCAGCTTTGCCAGATAGTTCACGATGCGCCCGCGCAGGGCCTTGTAGCGGTCGTCGTCGTTCATCGCCTCCCTCTCGCGCGGGCGGGCGATGTCGACGTCGAAGATCTGGCCGATCCTTGCGGCGGGCGCGGGCGTCAGCACGGCCACGCGGTCGGCCAGCAGCAGCGCCTCGTCCACGTCATTGGTGACGAGGATGATGGTGCGCTTCTCCTCCTCGCGGATGCGCTCGATCTCGTCCTGCAGCTTGGCGCGGGTGAGCGCGTCGAGCGCGGAGAGCGGCTCGTCCAGCAGCAGGATCTCTGGCTCCATGGCGAGCGCGCGGGCCACCGACACGCGCTGGCGCATCCCGCCCGAAAGCTGGGCAGGCTTGCGGTCCATCGCATGGCCCAGCCCGACCAGTTCCACCTTCTGTCGGACCAGAGCGGCGCGGTCGGCCTTGCTGCGGTCCTTGTGCACCGCGTCGACCGCCAGCGCGACATTCTGCTGCACCGTCAGCCAGGGAAACAGCGAGTAGGACTGGAACACCAGCCCCCGGTCGCGGTCCGGCCCGTCGATGGCCTTGCCGCGCAGCAGCACCTCGCCGCCGTCCGCCTGAACCAGCCCCGCGACGGTGCTGATCAGCGTGGTCTTGCCCGCCCCAGAAAAGCCCAGGATCGCGATGAATTCGCCTTCCTCGACGTCCAGGTCGATACCGCCCAGCACTTCGGTGACGCCGCCGGTCTTGCCGGTGTAGCTTTTCGTCACGTTCTTCAGCGAAAGGATCGGCTGCATGTCCGCTCTCCTCTTCCGGGCGATCAGATCTGGTGGTTCTTGGAGACGAGCGCCTGAAGGCTCATCATGATGCGGTCGAGGCCGAAGCCGATGAAGCCGATCACGACCACCGCGAACATGATGCGCGCCAGTGACTGCGAGGATCCGTTCTGGAATTCGTCCCACACGAACTTGCCGAGGCCGGGATTCTGCGCCAGCATTTCCGCGGCGATCAGCACCATCCAGCCCACGCCCAGCGACAGCCGCATGCCGGTGAAGATATAGGGCAGGCTGGCCGGCAGGACCAGGCGGCGAAGCTTGGCGAACCAGCCCAGTTTCAGCACGCGGCCCACATTCAGCAGGTCCTTGTCGATGCTAGCAGTGCCGACGGCGGTATTGATCAGCGTCGGCCACAAAGAGCAGAGCATCACCACCAGCGCCGAGATCACGAAGGCCTTGGGAAGGATCGGATCGACGCTGCTGATCGTGGCGCTGATGACCATGGTCACGATGGGCAGCCATGCGAGCGGGCTGACCGGCTTCATGATCTGGATCAGCGGGTTGATCGCCGCGTTGAACAGCGGCGACAGTCCCGCCGCCAGTCCCAGCGGCACCGCGACCAGCGTGGCAAGGCCAAAGCCCAGCGCCACCGTTTTCAGCGAGGTGAAGATCTGGTCGAGGAAAGTCGGCGGGCCCGCATATTCGAAGTCGCGCACCGCCGCCGTGTTGCCTGCCGCCATGGCCTGCGCATTGCGCGCCTCCTGATCGGCATAGAACTGCGCTTCGGTCTCGCGCGCCGCCTGCCATTCGCCGAACAGGCTGACGCCTTGCTCGGCAACTTCGACCGGCCCCGGCAGCGCGCCCAGCGAGGTATCGACTTGCGGAGCAAGCACCGCCCACAGGCCGAGAAAGGCGAGGATGCCCAGCACCGGAGCGACGATGGTCTGGCCCCATTTCGCCATGAAGCCCGACAGCGGCGAGACGGCGCTCCCCCCCGTCTCCGCCGGTGCGGCCACCTTGCCCGCGACCGAGCCTGCCATGGCCTCAGTCGCCGGCTGCGCGGTGCCGTCGTCGAACTTGTCTGCAAATACGGTCGCCATCTGATCGCTCCTGTTCGCGGTCACTGGTTGGTTGCTGGCCGGCAGCTTATTGGCCGGCAGCTTATTGGCCGGTAGCTTATTGGCCCGTCACGCCCGAAGCGGCGACCCGCTGACCCTGCTTCAGGCCGATGGGGAATTTCGCCAGATAGGCATTGGGCTGCGATCCATCGAAGCTGATATTGTCGATGAAGCCGCTCTGTTCGCCCCGGAACCCGTCGGTCTGCGGGATGGAGGCCGCCGGGATCACCCCGTCCGCCACCAGCTTGTTCGCCGCCGCGAGATAAAGGTCGGGACGGTACACCGATTTCGCCTTTTCGATGTACCAGCTGTCGGGATGGTCCTGAGGAATCTGGCCCCAGCGGCGCATCTGCGTCAGATACCAGATCGCGTCCGAGTAATACGGGTAGCCCGCATATTTATCGAAGAAGATGTTGAAGCCCTTGGCATCGCGGGTGTCGCCCTTTTCAAAGGTGAACTTGCCCGTCATCGAGGCCGCGATCACTTCCTCGTCCGCGCCGACATAGTTGGGCTGGGCCAGGATCTTGACCGCCTCGGCCCGGTTCGCGCCATTGTCGGCGTCCAGCCATTGCTGCGCCTTGATGATCGCGCGCAGCATGGCGGCGGTGGTGGCCGGGTTCTGCTCGGCGAAATCCTTGCGGATCGAGAACACCTTTTCCGGATTGTCGTGCCAGATCTCGTCATCGGTGATGACCGGCACGCCGATGCCCTTCTGCACCGCGGCCTGGTTCCACGGCTCGCCGACGCAATAGCCTTCGATCGTGCCTGCCTCCAGCGTGGCGGGCATCTGCGGGGGAGGGGTGACCGACAGCTTCACATCGGCATCGACCGTGCCCGACACGTCGCCATCGGTGTAGTATCCGGGGTTCAGCCCGCCCGCCGCCAGCCAGTAGCGCAGCTCGTAATTATGGGTCGAGACGGGGAAGACCATGCCCATGTTGAAGGGCTTGCCCTGCTGGGCATAGGAATCGACCACCGGCTTCAGGGCCGCTGCGCTGATCGGGTGCCGGATCTTGCCGCCTTCGGTGGGAAGATCCGCCCTGATCTGCGACCAGACCTTGTTCGACAGTGTGATCGCATTGCCGTTGAGGTCGAGACTGAGCGGCGCGATCAGATCGGCCTTGGTGCCATAGCCGATGGTCGCCGCGATCGGCTGTCCCGCCAGCATGTGCGCGCCGTCAAGCTGCCCTCCGATCACCCCGTCGAGCAGGACCTTCCAGTTCGCCTGCGGCTCCAGCGTGACGTTCAGCCCTTCCTCGGCGAAGAACCCCTTTTCCTTGGCGATGGCCAGCGGCGCCATGTCGGTCAGCTTGATGAAACCCAGCTTCAGGTTCGGTTTCTCGGGCTGTCCGTCGACCGAGGTAGCGGCGACCGCTTCGCTCGTGGCCTCGCCGCCGCCGCCGCAGCCGACCAGCGCGACCGAAGCCAGCATGGCCACGACGACGGTGCGCCGCTTCAGTCCCGTATTCTTCCCGTCACATCCGAACATCGCCACTCGATCCCTCTATCGTCGGACAACGCAAAAAAGCCGCCTCGAAACACTTCCGCATGGAAGGTTCGGGCGGCGACATTGCCACGCAATTTCGTAAGTGCAGCGAGGTTCGCTTGGTCACCCGTCCATGGGCGGCGATCCTTGCGCTGTGCCCATTGTCTAGCCGATTCGCGGCGGACCCGTAAAGCGGTTTTTGCACTGCACCATGAATTTTCGATCACGACTGGCTGGCCAGATATTCCTCAAGTTGTTCGGGATCAAAGGTTTTGCCATCGAAAAATGCGTCGAGCTCCATGACCAGATGGCCTTGCTCGGTGCTGGCGCCGATCATGCCCTTGACGGCGCCCTCGACCTTGGAACTTGCGCCGGGCAGGGGCGAATCCGCGCCGCGCAGGGCGCTGCGATAGATGTCGGGCCGGAATACGGCGGCGGCCCTGGCGGCATCGGCGGGGTCGTATTCCATGCGGTCCCACCGGACCATCTGCGTGTAGAGCCATTGCGCCTGGCTGATCCACGGGAAATTGGCCGCCTCGCGGTGCTGGAACATGAAATCGGAATAGTGCACTGCCGGGCCGTCCTGCCGCAGCACCAGCCGGTCAGAGATCGCCCCCAGCACCAGCCGAGGGTCCGATGCAAGATATTCGGGCCGCGCCAGCAATTCGGCATTGGCTTCCCAATTGGCCGGGTCCACGAAATGCTCCCCCGCATGGCGCAGCGCGCGGATCAGCTTTTCGACCGCGTCGCGCCGCTCGTCCAGCACCGGCTGGCGCATGGCGAGCACCTTTTCGACGCCGCGCCGCCAGATCTGCGCGGTCGCTAGTACGATCCGGCCCACGCCGCGGTCCACCGCGACCGAGTTCCACGGCTCACCCACGCAGCTGCCGTCGATCTCGCCGCTGGCCAGCGCGTCGGCGGTGAAGGGCGGGGCGACGGTGACGATCTCAACATCCTCGTCCGGCCTTATTCCGCAGCCTGCCAGCCAATAGCGCAGCATGTAATTGTGACTGGAGTAGCGATGCACCACGCCAAGACGGATCGGGCGGCCCGCATCCCTGCGGGCCAGCGCTTCTTCGCGCAGCCGCGCGCCAAGTTCCCTTGGGTCGCACAGGCTGTCGGTTTCGCCCGGCATCAGCGTATCGGCCAGCACGTTGGACAAGGTCACCGCATTGCCGTTCAGCCCCAGCACGAACGGCGCGACCAGCGGCTGTGCGGGACGACCCCGGCCCAGCGTGGTCGCGATGGCCAGCGGCGCCAGCATATGCGCGACATCGCTGTGCCCATAGAGCAGCCGGTCGAGCACCGTCGCCCAGCTGACATCCCGCACGAAATGCAGGTCCAGCCCCTCCTGCTCGGCAAAGCCGCGTTCCTGCGCTATGATCGGCAGGCACGCGTCGACCAGCGGCAGAAAGCCCACTTTCAGCTGCTGCGTCACAGGCGCGCTCCCCTTTGCATTTCCATCCCCCGTTTCATTTGCCGATCAGCTCGTGCGCGGTGACAAGCGCCTCGGCGATGTCGGCGATCCGCTTGGACGAGGACATCGCCTTGCGCCGCAGTTCGGCATAGGCTTCCGGCTCGGTAATGCCCCGCGTGTCCATCAAGATGCGCTTGGCCTTGTCGATATTGGCGCGTTCGGCCAGCTTGCTGTTCGCCTCGGCAAGGTCTGATTGCAACCGGGCAAAGGCGTTGAAGCGGCGCACCGCCATCTCGATCAGCGGGCGGATGCGATTGGCCGCCAGGCCGTCCACCACATAGGCCGATACGCCCGCGTCGATGCTGGCGGCGATGGAATCGTCGTCCGACTGGTCGACGAACATGGCGATGGGGCGCGACAGGGCGCGGCTGACGGCGAAATATTCCTCCAGCACGTCGCGCGACGGATTGCCGAGGTCCATCAGCACGATCTCGGGGTCGATCTCGGCCATGCGTGCCAGCAGGCCGTGGCGATTGGTGACCACCGAAATCTCGCAATCGGGAAGCTGCGACAGGCCTTCTTCGATGATCGATGCGCGCGAGGCGCTTTCGTCGATGATGGCGATCCGCATACCGCCTTTACTGCACTGCAGCATGATGGCTGGCAAGAGCCTACCGGGCAGTAAGGCCGTTCAGTAAGGCCGTTCAGGCGCCGGTCGCGCCCGGCAGTGCCTCGGCCGGGATATTGGCATGCAATTCCTCCAGCCACGGCGCGGCGGTGGCGTCCGACGGCGCGCGCCAGTCGCCCCGCGGGCTGAGCGCGCCTGCCGACGACACCTTGGGCCCGTTGGGAATGGCGGACCGCTTGAACTGGCTGAACGCGAAGAAACGGCGCAGGAAGGATTCGAGCCAGCGTACTATCACCGGCAGATCATATTCGCGCCGCTCATGCTCGGGAAATTCGAAGGGCCAGCTCCCCTCGGCCGCGTCGCGCCATGCGTGCCAGGCCAGGAACGCCACTTTCGATGGGCGCTGCCCGAAACGCACGATGTGATGCAGGAAGAAATCGTTGAGCTCGTAGGGGCCGATCACGTCTTCGGTGCTCTGGATCTCGCCGTCTTCGCCTTCAGGCACCAGTTCGGGCGAAATCTCGGTGTTCAGGATCGACTGCAGGATGTCGCCGGTCGCATCGTCGAACTGGCGGGTGCGCACGGCCCAGCGGATCAGATATTGGATCAGCGTCTTGGGCACGCCCGCATTGACTGCGTAATGGCTCATCTGGTCGCCCACGCCATAGGTGCACCACCCCAGCGCCAGTTCGGACAGATCGCCCGTGCCGATCACGAAGCCCCGGTGCTGGCCGGCAAGGCGGAACAGATAATCGGTCCTCAGCCCCGCCTGTACGTTTTCGAACACCGTGTCATAGACCGATTCGCCGCCGGCGAAGGGATGGCCGATCTGCTCCAGCATCAGCCGGGCGGAGGGCTTGATGTCCAGCTCCTCCGCCTCGATCCCCAGCGCGTCCATCAGTTTCCATGCGTTCGATTTCGTGCCTGCCGAGGTGCCGAAACCCGGCATCGTATAACCCCGGATCGTGCCGCGCGGCAGACCCAGCCGGTCGCAGACCTTGGCCGCGACGATCAGCGCATGGGTGGAATCGAGCCCGCCCGAAACGCCGATCACCATGCTGTCGCCGCTGGTCGCCTGGAACCGGCGCATCAGCCCGTCGACCTGGATGTTGAACGCCTCGAAACAATCGTCGTCCAGCTTGTTCTGGCGGTTGGGCACAAAGGGGAAGCGGCGCACCGGACGGCGCAATCCCAGATCGCCGGTGGCCGGGCGATGTTCGAAACTGATCGTGCGGAACCGGTTTTCGGGCCGCCCCGCTGCATCGGCGGCATCGCCAAAGGTCTGCAGCCGCAGCCGGTCGCCCGCGATGCGTTCGCAATCGACATCCGCGACGCAGAGTTCCGGCTCCAGCGAGAAACGCTCGCTCTGGCACAGCAGATCGCCCAGCTCATAGATCATGCCCTGCCCGTCCCACGCGAGGTCGGTCGTGCTCTCGCCGTGGCCCGCCGCCGAATAGACATAGGCGGAGGCCGTGCGTGCGCTTTGCGAGCGGCAGAGCATGTGCCGCTCGTCCGCCTTGCCGATGGTGATGTTCGATGCCGAGAGGTTCGCCAGAATGGTCGCGCCCGCCAGCGCGCCCCGGGTCGAGGGCGGATCGGGGGCCCAGAAATCCTCGCAGATCTCGGCAAATACGCTGAAGCCGCGCATATTGTTCGCCGCGAAGATCAGGTCGGTGCCGAAGGGTACGCTTTCGCCGCCGATTGCAATCTGCGCGTCCGCGAAGCCGCGTCCCGCAGCGAACCAGCGCTTCTCATAGAACTCGCGGTAATTGGGCAGAAAGCTCTTGGGCACCGCGCCAAGGATTCGCCCGCGATGAATGGCAATGGCGCAATTATACAGCCGCGCCGCCCGGCGCAGAGGCGCGCCGACCAGCATCAGCGGCGTGAGGTCGGCGCTGGCGGCTGCGATCTCGTCCAGCGCAGCCTCCGCAGCATCGAGAAGGGCGGACTGCATCACCAGATCGTCGAGCGCATAGGACGAGACGCAAAGTTCGGGAAAGACCAGCAGGTCGACGTTCGCGTCATGCGCGCGCCGCGCCTCGGCCAGTACGGCGTCGCGGTTGAAGGCGACATCGGCAGTACGGACACGCGGCGTGGCGGCGGCCACGCGGACGAAGCCATGGATGTGCAGATCGGCGAATTCAGTCGTTTTCGTCACGCTCGTCCTTCTGGCCGTCGATGGCCGCCATCATCATGTCCAAAGCCACGCCCGCAGCCTTGATTCGCACGGGATCGCGCCCGATTGCGCCGAAATGCTCTTCCCGGTGGCCAAGCGGCCCGCCGCGGCGCTGACATGCCAGATGGACCAATCCTTCCACCTTGTCATCGCCGCCGGGGCCATCGTCGCCGGGAGGTCCGGCAAAACCCGTTATGGCAATCGCCACATCCGCATCCGACCGGTCAAGCGCCCCCTCGACCATCGCCTCGGCCACCTCCCGGCTGACCGCGCCGCAATCGTCCACCAGGCGCCTTTCGATCCCCAGCAGTTCGCATTTCGAGGATTTCGAATAAACAACGAAGCCCCGCTCGAACACATGGCTCAGCCCCTCCAGATCGGTGAGGAGCGAGGACAGCAGACCGCCGGTGCAGCTCTCAGCCGCCGCCAGCGAAAGCTCGCGGTCGTGGGCCATGCGGCACAGATCCTTCGCCTTCTTAACCAGCTCGTCGGGCAGGGAATGGCTCATGGGCTACATCCTCTCTTGTCTTTTCCATCACCCGGCCGAGCCCCGATGGCCGGGTGACTCTGCAACCGACCGCTCGTGAAAACTGTTCCGGAACGAAAATCCGGGACGTGCAAATTAGATATTGCAACTGCAACAAACTCGCATTAGCGGCGCTGTGAATTAAATGCGAACCAGTCGCAAGAATCAGGGAGCCGTCATGTTCAGCCGCCGTATCCATCGAAGCGTCCTCCATCTTTCCGCCGCATTGCCGCTTGTGCTGCTGGCCAGTCCCGCGCTGGCGGAAGAGGGTGCCGAAGCGCAGGAGCGCCGGTCCTATCTGCCCGAGGAGATCCTCGTCTCCGCGGCGCTGGACGGCTATGCGATCGACGACGGATCGACCGCGACCAAGACCCCGACGCCGGTCATCGACGTGCCGCAATCCATCTCGGTCGTGACGCGCGACCAGATCGAGGACCAGAACATCCGCCAGCTGAACGATGCGCTGCGCTTCGTCGCGGGCGTGACGCTGGAAACGGGCGAGGGGCACCGCGACGAGGTGTTTATCCGCGGGCAGGAGAGCACCGCCGACTTCTACCTCAATGGCCTCCGCGACGATGCGCAATATTACCGCTCGCTCTATAATATCGAGCGGATCGAGGTGCTGAAGGGCCCCAATGCGCTGATCTTCGGGCGCGGCGGCAGCGGCGGGGCGATCAACCGCGTCAGCAAGATCGCAGACCCCGGCAAGAGCTTTGTCGCGGCTGACGCGACGGTGGACACATTCGGCGCCTTCGCGCTGGGTGCGGACATCAACGCGCCGCTTTCGGCTGCGGCTGCGGCCCGGCTGAACGCGACATATCAGGAATTCGACAACCACCGCGATGCCTATGAAGGGCGCTTCTTCGGTATCAGCCCGACCGTCACGCTCGACGCCGGGCCCGATACGCGCGTCGTGCTGGGCTATAGCTATGACGACGACGAGCGCGTGACCGATCGCGGCGTGCCTTCGCTGAACGGCGGTCCTCTGACCGGCTATGACCGCACATTCTTCGGCGACCGCGACTTCAATGAGGCAAGCGCGCAGGTCCATATCGCCCGCGCCCGCGTCGATCACCAGCTGTCGGATGGGCTCAGCATCAATGTCAGCGGCCAGTTCGCCGATTACGACAAGGTGTATGGCAATATCGTGCCGGGCAGCACCGACGGCGATCTGGTGACCCTGTCGGGCTATCGCGACGCGACCACGCGGCAGAACTGGATCGGGCAGGCCAACCTCGTCTGGCAGGGCGATACCGGCGGAATCGGTCACACCTTCCTCGCAGGGTTCGAGGCGATCGGACAGGACACGACCAATGCGCGCGACACCGTGCGCTTCGGTGCGCCGGATGGCCCGACTTCGGTGCAGGTGCCGCTGGCCGAGGACATCGCGGTTCCTTCGTTTTTCGTGCAGCCGCTGGCGCGCAATCGCGCGTCGGAGCTGACCGTACTGGCCGCCTATGTGCAGGACCAGATTGCCATTGGCGAGCATGTCGAGCTGATCGGCGGGGTGCGTTTCGAAAGCTTCGATCTCGACAGCACCGACCTCGTCAGCGGCACGCCCGCCGCGCGCAAGGACGAGAAATGGAGCCCGCGCTTCGGCATCGTGGTCAAGCCCGAGCAGGCGCTGTCGTTCTATGCCAGCTATTCGGAAAGCTTCCTGCCGCAGGCGGGCGAACAATTCCTGGTCCTCAGCCCCGGTTCGGCGGAACTGGAGCCCGAGAAGTTCGAGAATATCGAGGCGGGCTTCAAATGGGCGCCGCGGCCCGAACTGCTGGTGACCGGCGCGATCTTCCAGCTCGACCGGACCAACGGGCAGACCGCCGATCCGAACGATCCGACGCTGGTCATCCTGACCGGCAAGACCCGCACCAAGGGCGTCGAACTGCAACTGGCGGGCGAAATCGCGCCCAACTGGAACGCCAACATCGGCTATGCCTATCTCGACGGCGAGGTCCGCTCGCGGCTTGGCAGCGTCGAGCCCGGCACGGTGCTGGAGCAGGTGCCCGACCATCACGTAACCGCCTGGACCCGCTATGATTTCAGCGAGCAATTCGGCATCGGCGGGGGCATCGTGCACAGCTCGAGCCAGTATGCCTCGCTCAGCAATGCGGTGACGCTGCCGTCCTATACGCGGGTCGACCTTGCAGGCTATTTCACCGTGAACGAGCGGCTGGCGCTGCAGGTCAATGTCGAGAACCTGTTCGACGAGGATTATTATCCCAGCGCGCATGGCGACAACAACATCCAGCCCGCACGGCCGCTGAATGCATCGGTGACGGCGCGGATGGTCTTCTAGGGGGCGACCGGCTGCTCGACCCAAGGCAGGGCGAGGGCGCGGACATCGACCCGCGCCTTCAGCCGCGCCGCCAGCAGCGCGGTGCCGCTGACCTTGCGCTGGACGAAAAGCAGGTCCGAGGGCGGCACATGCCATGTCGCCCGGTCCGCCGCCACCGCCATGCCCTCGTCGCGCAGGACGGAAACGAACTGCCGGTCGCCGAAATCGAAGGGGCCTTCGCGGGTCATCTCGCCGATCACGATGTCCAGCATCGCGTCGATCCGTTCGCGGTGGCCATGCACCGCGCCGGGGCCGATGAACCCCACCGCCGCCGTCCGCACCGCGTCGCGATTCCCTGCGAAACCGGTGCGAAGCAGGCGGCGATAGGCTTCGGAGGTTTCCATGGCCACGGGCCGCGCGGCCCCGAAATCGAGCAGGACGAGCCGCCCGCTGTCCGGCTGATAGCGGTAATTGGCGAAATTGGGATCGGTTTGCATCACCCCGAATTCGAACAATTCGCGCAGCACCAGCGACATCAGCACCCGCATGACGCTGTTGCGAACGTCCTGCGGCGCGCTCTCCAGCGTCTCGATCGGCTTTCCGGGCAGGAAGCTCATCGCCAGCACGCTGTCGGTGGTGAACTCGCTGTCGAGCGCGGGGACGACGACTTCGGGCGTGTCGGCCAGCAATTGCCCGAACAGCGCCATCTGCTCGCCCTCGCGCCGATAGGCAGTTTCCTCGGCCAGCTGCCGCTTTGCATCCGCCAGCAATGGCGCGATGTCGAGTTCGCGCGGCAGCAGGCCCGACATGCGCAGCAGGGTGGCGACATTGTCGACATCGGCGTCGATGCTTTCACGCACGCCGGGATATTGCACCTTGATCGCCAGCTCTCGCCCGTCATGCGTGACGGCCTTGTGCACCTGCCCGATGGAGGCCGCCGCGATGGGGCGCGCATCGAATTGTCGGAACCGCGTCCGCCAATTCGCGCCCCATTGCGAGGCCAGCACCTTCTGCAGCTGTTGAGGCCGCATGTGATGCGCATTTTCGCGCAGCCGCGCCATGATCTCGGCCAGTTCCGGGGGCAGCATGTCGCCCGCATCCATCGAGATCATCTGCCCCAGCTTCATCGCCGCGCCGCGCAGATGCGACAGCCGGTCGGCGACCTTGGTGACATTGCCGGGAGTCAGCAACATGTCGCGCATGCGAGGGCGCTCCCCATCCGCGATCCGGCGCGCGCCCTCGGCGACCATGCCGCCCGCGACGCCGCCCGCCAGCCGTCCGAACTGGCCCAGCCGCGACAGGCGGCCGCGCGGGACGGTACGGCCCCCGCTGTCCAATTGACCGTCGAAAGGGTTATCGCTCATGACCTCACCAGAACCGGCTGCCGGGCACGCCCTTGAACGGACCGGAATAGCCGCTGGTGATCCAGCCGCCGTAAAAGCCGCCGGGCTGCGGGGTCACAGTTTCGCCATCCACGCTGCATCGGTCGAACGGCGCGGCGTAAAAGGCGACATGATCGCGCAATTTCGCGAAGGCGCGAGTGGGATCGGGATAGCTCCACCCGACGCGGGGCAGCACATTGTCGCCGATCACGACATCCCAATAGACGGCATGGCCCTTCCATTCGCAGAAAGAGCTGCCGTCGGCCTGACGCAGCACGCCTTCGGCAATATCGGCGGGCGGGATGTAATAGCTGGGCGGATGGCTGGTCTCCAGCGTGCGGATCGTGGCGCGGCTGTCGGCGACGATGGTGCCGGCATGTTCGATCACGATATGCGCGGGGGAGGGTTCCGCGATCGCGGGGCGGGGAAACCCCCAGACGCTTTCCTGACCGGGTCCTGTCGGGTCGGGGCGCGGCCTCATGACTTCTGTCCTTCCACGGCGGTCTTGCGCAGGGCCGGACCTCGCCGCGCCAGTTGCTGAAGGCGGGGGCGGATCCGCAGGAACATCCCATAGGCCCGCTCCAGCAGCGCCAGCATCAGCGGATTGCGCGCCAGCAGGCCGAGCGGGCGCAGCAACGGTATCGCGCGCCACATCGCCGCGAAAGCCGCTGCGCCCGACAGCAGCCTGCCATCCTCGCTGGCGTGAAAGCGTGCCAGCAAGTCGGCCCGGTCGATGGGACATTGCATGTCCGCCCCCTCGCTGACGTCGACGAAACGGATCGCGCCGCGCCGGTCGAGGCGGCGCATCAGGGCGATTTCCCGGCGGCAGAGGGGACAGGCGCCGTCGTGCCAGACGATGAGTTCGGACATGTCATCAATATGGGGCGGCGCGCTGCGATGTCACCCGCACCTGCACCATCGGGCAATCGGAGCGGCAACCGGTGATGCGGCGCCATAGCCATGCCGTCCATCAGCCGCTAAGGCCCTGCGATGGCCGAACGCTTCGAACGACACAAACAGCCCTGGCGATCCGACGAGATCCAGAAACTGCACACGCTCGCCAAAAAGGGCATGGGGCTGAAGGCGATCGCCAAGACGCTGACCCGCAGCGAGGAATCGGTCAAACAGCGCGCCAAGCAGGATTCGATTTCCATCGCCAAGCTGCGCTGATCCGGCTGCACCTGCCAAGGGCCTTGCCAATGGGCGTCTTTGGCGGGATTCATCCGGCTGGGCGGACAGCAAGGATGGCACGCATGACCGATCGACCCGAATGGCCCGACATTCCTTTCCAGCCATGGAGGAGACTTGCGCGGCTTTGCACCTGTACACCCAGATCGTCGGCAAATATCGCCTCGCGCATGTGCCGTGGGTCAACCATTCGTGGCACGCGACGCTTTACGTCAACGCCGACGGGTTGACGACTGGGCTGATCCCCGATGGACCGGGCATCACCGTCCAGTTCGACCTGCAGCGCCAGAGGCTGACCATATCCTGCAGCAGGGGAGAAAGCCGCGGCTTCGCGCTGGAGCCGATGTCGGTCGCCGACTTCGATGCCCGGTTCAAGAAGACGGTCGCGGCGGTCGGGGGATCGCCCGAATATCACGGGTCCCCCAACGAACTACCCGAAGTCGTTCCCTTTAAGCAGGACACGGCGCAGCGGCCGTGGGATGCCGATGCGGTGTCGCGCTTTCACCGCGCGTTGGTGCGGATCGACGCGGTGTTCGGCGAATTCCGCACCGCATTCCTGGGCAAGGTCAGCCCCGTCCATCTGTTCTGGGGCAGCTTCGATCTGGCGGTGACGCGCTTTTCCGGCAAGCGCGCGCCGCTGCACCCCGGCGGCATCCCCAACCTGCCCAACGCCGTCACGAGGGAGGCCTATAGCCACGAAGTCAGTTCGGCAGGCTTCTGGCCCGGCGGCGGCGGGATCGAGGAGCAGTGCTTCTATTCGTATGCCTATCCGGCCCCGGACGGCTTCGACGCGCAGAAAGTGATGCCCGAAGCGGCCCGTTTCGACAGCGGCCTCGGCGAGTTCGTCCTGCCCTATGAAGCGGTGCGCACCGCAGCCGATCCGCGGGGTGCGTTGCTCGATTTCCTCCACTCAACTTTCCGCGCCGCAAGTTCGCTGGGGCATTGGGACGAAGGGCTGGTGTGCGAGATCGGCAGGAAAGGCGTACCGCGGCAGGTGGGCTGACCGCAGGGCACGCCGGGGTCACGCCATAGGCGGAACAGGATCAGTTTTCGGCGCGCTCCATCACGCCCTCTATCGACGCCTGCGCGGCGTCGACGACGGCCCGCTCGTCCAGCATCGTCAACCTGCCGCCGCGCTGCAGGATCCGGCCTTCGACCATGGTCATGCGCACATTCGCGGGCTTTGCCGAATAGACGAGGAGGGCGCTGGGGTCGGTGGCGGGAAAACCCATGTTGAGCGCGGAGGGGTCTATCAGGATCATGTCGGCGCGCTTTCCGGGTTCGAGCGAGCCGATCCTGTCCGACATCCCGATCGCTTCCGCGCCGCCCATGGTGGCGAGGCGCAGCACCTCGCGCGGCAGGATCGCCAGCTCGTCGCCGCTGGCTGCAGTCTGCACCATATGGGCGTTTCGCATGACCGCGAACATGTCGGGCGCGCCGCCCAGCGCGCCGTCGATGCCAAGGCCGACGCGGCTTGCCGTACCGGTATAATGGCCAAGCATGGTCAGGCCAAAGCCGATCCGGTGTTCGGTGATAGGCGTCAGCGCGATCGCCGCCCCCGCATTCTCCACCGCGGCAAGGGCGCCCGCATCGGCACCGGTGGCATGGACCAGCAGCATGTCGCGGCCCATCAGTCCGCGTTCGATCAGGAAGGCCAGCTGGTCCGGTCCGCGGTCGCCGCTGATATGGGTCGATACCGGCAGGCCCAGCGCGCGCACCCGTGCAAGCTCTTCCACTGCCAGTGCCGTGACCGCCTCACCCGCGTCGGCGGTGGGCGTGCGCCATCCCAGGCCGAGTTCGACCGGAGCACCCTTCGCCCAGTCCGCCCTGCTGTCATGCAGCCGCGCCAGATGGTCGATATCCAGCGGTTCGCTCGGCGCAAGCCGGTCGTGCCCGGCATAGAGGAAGCGAGCGCGAATGCCGGATTCGACCAGCCCTGCCAAAGCCGCTTCCGCGTCCTGCGGCATGCGGATATTGTCGCAATATTCCAGCGTCGTGGTGATGCCTGCCTGCAAGGCCCCGGCTGCGCCGAACAAGGTGCCGATGCGCATGTCCTCGGCGCGATAGGCAGCCCCCAGCCGCTCGACTAGCGGGAAGTATCGGGTTTCGGCCGAACGCCCGAACAATCCGCGCATCTGCGACAGCCAGATATGGGTGTGCGTATCGACTAAACCGGGCATCAGGATCTGCCCCGCCGCATCGACGATCTCCGCATCCCCGGCGGTCAGTGCCGGCCCGATGGCCGCGATCTCTCCACCCCGGACGAGCACGTCGGCGCGCGGCAGATCGCCGCCCGGACCCATCGTGATGACATAGGCGCCGCGCAACAGGATCGGCCTGTCGCTGCGGGGCTGCGCAAAACTGCGGATTGGCATGGCCGCCATGGCCGAGGCGGCGGCAGCGCCCATGAAGAAACCGCGCCGGTCGACACCGGCCATGCCCTTTGGCGCGCTCATTCGCCGTCTCCTTCGTCCAGCAGCGCCAGCAGTTCCGCTTCGAAGCGGGCAGGGGCCTCGACCTGCGGCGAATGGCCCAGGTCGGGGAAGGTCACGAGCGTCCCCTGCGGCATGAGCGCAGCCGCTTCAGGCGCGAGTTCGGGGATCGGGCGCAAGCTGGCGGCGACATCGGGCGGAGCCTGTCCCTTGCCGAAAGTCGTCGTGTCGAGCATGCCGATCATAAGCGTCACCGGCAGCTCCAGACGGTCCAGATGCTGCGAAACGGGCTGGGTCAGGATCATTTCGCTGGTCTTGGCCTGCGCAAGAGCGACTTCGTCCGAATCTTCGCTTGCGTATTGACCGGCCAGCATCGCCACCCAGCGGTCATAGCGCGGCTGCCACTCGCCGTGGTAATAGGTGTTCAGCTGATATTGCCTGATCGCGGCGAAGTCCTTTTGCCGTTCCTGCTCGAACAGGGCGTCCAGCGGCACATAGGGGACCCCTTCGGCCATCCGGTCGGTCAGGCCAAGCGGATTGATCAGCACCAGCCGGTTTGCCGCATCCGGAAACATCAGCGCAAAATGCATCGCCAGCATGCCGCCAGTCGAATGACCGATGACGACCGCTTCCTCTATCCCGCGCTCTGCCATCAGGGCGTGGGTGAAATGCGCCATCATGGCAAAGCTGTACTGCGCCTCACGCGGCTTGGACGATTTGCAAAAGCCGATCTGGTCGGGGATGAGGACGCGGTACCCGGCACCCAGCAGCGCCTCTGCCGTATCCTCCCACGTCGCACCGCAGAAGTTCTTGCCATGCAGCAACAATGCCGTGCGGCCGGAGGGCTGTTCGGGCTGCACGTCCATATAGGACATCTGCGCCTGCTGCATCCCGATCGTGACCGGGAATTGCCGGACCTCCCACGGATATTCGAACCGCTCCAGATTTGCGCCAAGGGAAGCGGCGGGACCGGCCTGCGCCCCGACCTCCTGCGCCCCCAGCTCCCGCGCCCCGACCTCCGGCGTCCCGGCGAATGCCAGCGCGATGGCGGCTGCGGTGACTAGCGATAGCCGGCCCCCATGTCGTGGTTCGGTCATGTCCTGCTCCTGCCTTCCCTTGGGGAATGCGCGGGGCGGGCAATGGGTTTCAGCCTAGGGGCACTTCGCAGAAATCAGAACCAGAACCGCAGGCCCACGACGTAATTGGTGACGCTGGCATCCTCGCCCTCGGCGCGGGCATAATCTGCGCTGCCGCCCAGTTTCCACTCCTGCTCGATACCCACATAGGGCGCGAACTCGCGGGCGAATTCATAGCGCAGCCGCAGGCCAAGCTCGGCGGAATCGAAACCCGCCCCGATGCCCAGCTCGGGCACGTCCTGCGCCGACAGGTTGATCTCGGCGCGGGGCTGCAGGATCAGGCGCTGGGTGATGCGCTGATCGACTTCCGCCTCGATCCGCGCGGTCAGATCGCCCTTGTTCGACAGGAAGGCTGCGGCGTCGACCTCGAATATATAGGGCGCAAGGCCCTGCACGCCGACGACCGCATGGGTGCGGCCCGGTCCGGTCAGGTCCTGCCTTATGCCGGTCTGCAGATCCCACCAAGGGCCGATCGCATGGCTCCACAGGGCCTGGATTTCGGCGGATTTGGCCTTTTCGCCAAAACTGCCTTCGCCTTCGGACTTGAACCAGACCTTGTCGATGTCGCCGCCGTAATAGCCCTGCACATCCCACAGATAGCCGTCGCTGCCTTCGCGGGCACGATACTCGGCGCGGTCGCCCTGAAACCACAGATAGCGCATGCCGCCATTCTCGATCCGCAGCGCCCGACGCGAGGCGCGCATCGCCTCCGCGCCCCAGATCGCATCGGCAGCACGCGGCGGTCCCGACCCTGCGGCGGGCGGCGGCGGGGCGTCGGGTATGGGAGCGGGCTGCATCGCGCCGTGATCCATTCCCGAATGGTCCATGCCCGAGTGGTCCATCTGAGCGTGATCCATTTCGGGCATGGCGCCGTGATCCATGCCGGAGTGGTCCATGCCTGAATGATCCATGGGTTGGTCCATCGCACCATGATCCATCCCGCCATGATCCATGCCCGAATGTTCGTCATCCGCCCCGTCGGCAGGCTCTGCGGCAGGCGCGCAGGAGCCTTCCGCTACCGGATGCCCCATCGCGCGGTGACGGGCGGCCTCTTCCTCGCATTCGCTCTGCGCGGATTGCGTGGCGGGCATGGCGTGGTCCGAATGGCCCTCCGAATGACCCGAATGATCTTGCGCCATCGCAGGTTGGGCGATGCCCGCCAGCATTACGGCCGTAAGCAGGCGCATCATTGCTCGCCCACCCGTTCGACGTCGGGCTGGCTTCCCTGCGGCGCGACGGTGACGATCTGAAACATCCCCATGTGCATGTGGTAGAGCAGGTGACAGTGGAACGCCCAGTCGCCTTCCTCGTCGGCGGTCAGGTCGAAGCTGGCGCTGCCGCCGGGCTGGACGATCATGGTGTGTTTTTGCGGCTGGCGGTCGGCGGGCGCGCCATTCACCAGTTCGAAGAAATGGCCGTGCAGATGGATCGGATGCGCCATCATCGTGTCGTTGACGAGCTTCACGCGCACCCGCTCGTTATAGGCAAAGCGGATCGGCTCTTCGCTGACGGCAGAGAATTTCCGCCCGTCGAACGACCACATGTAACGTTCCATATTGCCGGTCAGGTGGATCTCCATCTGCCGCGAAGGCTGTCGCAGATCGTCATTGGGGGCGAGCGCGACGAGGTCCTTGTAGGTCAGTACCTTGTGCGGAACGTCGCCAAGCCCGATGCCCGGATCGCCCATGCGATCGACCGGGTTCATCGAGACCATGTCGATCCCCGGCCCCACCGCGACGTCGGGCGGCAGCAGCGAGGTATCGCGCATGTCCATGCCGGACATGTCCATGCTGCCCATATCCATCTCGGCCATCGGCTCGGAGCCGTCTTGCGCGGGCATGGCGTGTCCCATCGCCGCATGATCCATGCCGGCCATGCCGGCCATGTCGCCTTCGCCGTGACTGCCATGGTTCATGCCCATGTCGGCCATCGTCAAAAGGGGCGGATCGCGCAGCGCCGGAACTTCGGCCCGCGCGCCAAGGCGCGAAACCAGCATCGCCAGCGCCATGCCCGAACGATCCATGCTCTCCGCCACGATGGCATGCGCCTCGCCGGTCGGTTCGACCAATATGTCGTATGTTTCCGCCGTGCCGATCTGGAATTCCTCGACTTCCACCGGGCGCACATTCTGCCCGTCGGCGGCGACGACGTGGAACTTCAGCCCCGGAATGCGGATGTTGAAAAAGGTCATCGCGCTGCCGTTGATGATCCGCAGCCGAACACGCTCGCCCGGACGGAACAGATATTCCATCCCCTCTTCCGGCCCGCGGCCATTGGCGAGATAGGTATAGGTCGAACCCGTCACGTCGGCGATGTCGGTCGGCATCATGCGCATCCGTGCCCACATGCGCCGATCCTCGCCCGACAGCGGATAATCGCCGGTCCAGCTGGTCTTCTGGTAGTTGAAGTACTCCTCGCCCTTCTTGAGCTTGTCCATGATCGTATGCGGATGCAGCGGGGTGAACTCGCTCAGCAGCAGGACATGGTCGCGGTCGGCCTGCACCGGATCGGCCCCGGCGGGTTCGACCACGATCGGGCCGTAGTGCCCGGCCTGTTCCTGCAGGCCCGAATGGCTGTGCCACCAATAGGTGCCGCTCTGCCGCAGCGCGGGAATGTCGTAGACGAAGGTTTCCCCGGGCATGATGCCCGGAAAGCTGACCCCCGGCACGCCGTCGTACTGAAAGGGCAGCAGCAGGCCGTGCCAGTGGATCGAGCTGTCGGTCTTCAGTGTGTTGGTGACCGCGATGCGCACCGGCTCCCCCTCGCGCAGGCGCACCAGCGGGCCGGGGACGCTGCCATTGACCGCGACGCCGTGGCCCCGGCGGCCCTGCACGATGCGCGGCCCCTCGGCGATGGTCAGCGCGATGTCGCGGCCCGATACCTCGTCGAAACCGGGGCGGATCGTGCTCCCGTGCGGGCCGCCATGCAGATCGGACCCGCGCGCCCATGCGGGCCATGCCAGCGCACCTGCGCCCAACGCACCCCCCGCGAGCATGCCGCGACGTGAAACCTTCATTCCGGCCATTGAACTTGAAACTCCTTCGACCCTTGTCATATATACCCCCGAGGAGTATTTCAACATACCCCTGAGGGTATAGGTTCCAGTGGAGGTCCGGCCATGCCCGGCAGTGAGGGCACCCGCATCGTCAACCGCCTGCGCCGCATAGAGGGGCAGGTGCGCGGCGTCGCGCAGATGATCGAGGACGATCGCTATTGCATCGACGTGCTCACCCAGATGCAGGCCGTGAAGGCCGCGCTGGGCCGCGCCGAGAGCGAGATCCTGAAACGCCACGCCGCCTGCTGCGTCTCCGAAGCCATCGAAAGCGGCGACGCGGACGAACAGAAGCGCAAGTTCGGCGAGCTTGTCGATCTGTTCGAAAAGGCAAAGCGGTGATCGATGCGCTCCCCAATCTCCCGACATTCGATCTCCCGATTTTCAAGGCAAGGACTGCACGCATGACGACCCGATCGACCAGACCCGCCCGCCGCTCCATCGCCTCGATGGCCGCATTCCTTTTGGCGGCCTGCGCCGGGGCGGCACAGGCGGCGAGTTTCACCATGTACCGCGACCCCAATTGCGGCTGCTGCCTGTCATGGGCGGACCACATGGAACAGGGCGGGAAGCACGAGGTCGAGACTATCGACCATCCCGACATGCGCGCGGTCAAGACGCAGCGCGGCGTGCCGGGCGATCTGCGGTCCTGCCACACGGTGATCGCGGATGGCTATGTGATCGAGGGCCACGTCCCCGCCGCCGATGTCGAACGCCTGCTGGCCGAGCGGCCCGAGGGCGTGACCGGGCTTGCCGTCGCGGGCATGCCGATGGGATCGCCCGGCATGGAGCACGGCGATCATCGCCAGCCCTATCAGGTCATCGCCTTCGGCCCCGCAGGCCGCAGCGTCTGGGCCAGCTATCCGGGGAATGCGTCGTGAGCGCATCGAAAAAGGCGGTCGTCTACCGGATGGTGATGCCCGAGCATGTCTGTCCCTACGGCCTGAAAACGGTCGACCTGCTGCAGCGCGAAGGGTTCGAGGTCGAGGACCACCATCTGACCACGCGCGAGGAAACCGACGCATTCAAGGAGAAGCACGGCGTCAAGACCACGCCGCAGACCTTCATCGGCGGCAAGCGCATCGGCGGCTATGACGATCTGCGCGCCCATTTCGGCAAGTCGGTGCAGAAGGAGGGCGAGACCAGCTACCAGCCGGTCCTCGCCATCTTCGGCGTCGCCTTCCTGCTCGGCCTTGCGATCAGCTGGTACGTGTTCGGCACGATCTTCACCGTGCAGGCAGTCGAATGGTTCGTCAGCCTGTCGATGGCCCTGCTCGCCATTCAAAAGCTGCAGGACGTGCGCAGTTTCTCGACCATGTTCCTGAACTACGACCTGCTGGCGCGGCGCTGGGTGCGATATGGCTTCATCTATCCGTTCGGAGAGGCGCTGGCGGGCATATTGATGGTCGCCCATGCGCTGCCGATCATATCGGTCCCCGTGTCGCTGTTCATCGGCACAATCGGCGCGGTCAGCGTGTTCAAGGCCGTCTATATCGACAAGCGAGAGCTGAAATGCGCCTGCGTCGGCGGCAATTCGAACGTGCCGCTGGGCTTCGTCTCGCTGACCGAGAACCTGTTCATGATCGGCATGGGCCTGTGGATGGGGGCGAAGGCGCTGGGCTGGATCGCGCTGTAATTCCCGAAATCGCTTTCGCGGCCAGCGGTGCCGGCGGTCCCAGTCCCTCGACGTTCCTGATCGAAGGTGACCTTGCCGGGAAACATCCCCGTAACGGGGTGGGCCAGTTGCGACCGGATTCCGTAATCGCACCCCACTAATACGAAGGCCGTAACCCCTCAAACTCCTTGATCAAATGGTAATGAATTTGAATTAATGCATCGGACAAGACGTCTGGGACGAGAGATGACGGGCAAACTGACTTATACGGGACCTCGAGAAGATCGACTGCATTCCGCGACCGTGACGCCGGACGTGACCCGTACAGACCGTTTCTCGTGCTATGATCTTTTCGATACGGTGTTGTTCCGCAAGTTGCTGGATCCAAGCGATGTGTTTCGCCTCGTACATGCGCGGCTCTCCGATCGCTTTCCCGAACTCATGGACGAAATGTCTGAGGATGGCTTCGTCGCCGCCCGCCGCTCGGCCGAAAGGGCGGCGCGCGATGGCAAGAGTGAAACGACCCTTGACGACATCTGGCGTCAGATGGGCTGGCTGATCGGCGATCGACACCATGAAGCGGTGGAAATCGAACTATCCTGCGAAAGGGAAGTCCTGTTTCCCAATGCGCAGATCTGCGGTGAACTGGCAGAGAGGCGTTTGCGCGGAGAGCAGATCGTCTTCATCTCGGACATGTATCTGCCCGAGAGCTTTCTGAAATCCGTCCTGTTCGATCTCAAGATCATGCGGCCCGGCGATCGCCTGTTCGTCTCGTCCACGCATAGCAAGACGAAGCAGCGCGGCGATCTGTTCACGCACGTCATCGCGGAACTGGGCGGCAAGCCGTCCAGCTATTCGATGACCGGAGACAATCGTTCCGCCGATGTGCGGGCGCCGCGCGCCAAGGGTCTGAAGGCCCGGCTTTACAAGGGCCACCGCCTCAGCGCCTATGAGTCGCGGCTGAACCGGTCGCTGGGCGTTCGCCAGCGGTTGAGTTCCACGCTTGTCGGTTCGATCAGGAAGGGGCGGCTTGGGCCGGCTTCGGATAGCAACCGGCTGGTCACCGATTTTCTTGGACCCGCTTCGCTTTTATGGGCCATCTGGGCCATTCGCCGGGCCGAAGAGGAGGGTGTGCAGCGTCTCCACTACATGGCCAGGGATGCATATCTGCCGTTCCTGTGTGCGGACCGGCTCGCCCGCGATGGGCATACGAAGGTGACGGCCAACTACCTGTACGCTTCGCGCTATGGGCTTTACTTCTCGAACATCGAGGACCTGCAAACCGACCTCGAATGGATTTTCCATCAGGCCGAGACGCTTACGCCGAGAAAGCTGGCAAAATATCTGCGTCTGGACCGGTCCGACCTGTCCCCGCCGATGCAGGGTCTGTTTAGCGAATTCGATGCCGATCAGCAGCTCGAAGAGCCGGACTTCGACTTGTTCGTGGCGACCCTCGCCAGCAGTCCCGATGGTGAAAAGGTCCTGTCCGATGCAAGGCGGATGCGAGAAGCCGCGCATTCCTATTTCACCCAGGAAGGGCTGCTGAGCGGGGAAAATTCGGCCTTTGTCGACATCGGATGGCACCTGAACGTGCAGGCCGCGCTGCAGAAGCTGATCCCGGCGCACCGAATGCAGGGGCTTTACCTTTATCTCAGCGATACAAGGCGAAACCCGAGCGAGGCAGGCCGCGCGGATGCCATGATGGAGATGACCGTCGCGCATCCGCGGATCGCGCGCTGTCCGTCGGTTTGGTACAATTCGACGGTGACAGAGCATCTTTTCGGCATGGTTCCAGAGGGGACGTGCAGGGGTTTCGAAACCGATGCGGACGGTCGCGCCAAGCCGATCCTGCAAGAGATCCCCGCCGACGAGATCGCGGCCAAGCAGGATATTTGTTCAGGCGTGAAATGTTTCGCCAGCGAATGGGGGGCGGACTATGCGCACGCCTTTCAATCATCGCAGGACTGTGCGGATGCATTCCGTGCGCTGACCGACGAATATCTCGATCACCCGACACGCGAATCCCTTGCCGTCATCCGGCGCAGCATGCGCTTCTCTACCGAAGCTCTGAATCATGAGAGCCGAGCGTTGGTCAGCCCTTTCCAGTGGAGCGATCTGTTCGGCGCGCTTGCGCTCGTCATGCTCAGGCGAAGAAGCAACGGCTTCGGTTGGCTGTCGGCAAAGTTCTCTCTTGCACCGCCGCCCTTGCGTTTTGGCAACCATATTGTGCGGATGCTCAAACCCTATTTCTAAGGGCGTCCGCACGGGCAGTCGCATCGAGCACATCGATGATCGGGCTGACAGTGCAGTTGAGCAATGGTCCTGACCGGCTCTCTGTTCATCAGATCGATTTGCATTCGAACGAAGTGCTACGCGCTGCTCGGTCGAGCGCTGATCGAGAGCCTGTCCATGATGGGCATGGGTTCGTGAATGGGGCAAGGGCGCCGGGCTGGATGGGGGTGTAGTCGCCGCGATCGGCGGGCGCGCCTCTCCCTCCGGTCATCAAGTCTGGCCTGTTGGCGGCATTTTCATGGCCCATCCCCATCGTGACAACGGACATAGCCGTCATAGCCGATCTCGTCCTCGGCGGCCGGCGATATGACGATCATCCGCATGCCCTGACTGCCGGCATTGCCTTCCTCTTCCAGTGGGCGCAGCGTAACGCTCAGCCCGCCGTCCGCAAAGCGGTTCTCACCAATAGACGGCAGGGGAATAAGCTTGCCGTTCAGTTTGATCGCGCCGTCGCTGCCGGGTCGGTAGAGGAAGGACGGGAACGCCACCTCGGTCATGCCGAAATCGCATCGGCCCTCCATGCCGCCAAGCACGCCAATATCGGCGCTGGTCATGGTCTGGGGCTTGATAATCGCGGTCGCGACATTGGCCAGCGCAGCGCTGGCGCTTTCCACCGGCGCAGCTTTGGGCGGGTGTTCGAGCTGGGCCTCGCGGTCGTTTCCCGGGTCGGTGTTCCGGTTGCATCCCCCACGGTAAAGCGCCAGCGGCAGGGCGAGCATGGCGAGGGCGGGCAGCGCTCTTGCGGGCGTCGTCATGGTGCGGCCTCCTCGGGCAGGCGCCGGGTCGTGCGCACGCCATTGGCTTCGATATCGCGGATCAGATATTTCATCTGCGCGATCTCGCGCCGCTGGGCGACGATGATGTCATGCGCCAGCTTGCGCACGCGCGGATCGCGCAGATGCGCTCGCTCGCTGGTCATGATCGCGATCGAATGGTGCGGGATCATCGCCTGCATGTATTCGGTATCGGTTACCGTGGTCTGGCTGCGCACCAGCCACAAGGCGAGGGCGAAGACCAGCGCGGCCACCCCCAGTATGATCCAGTTCTTGGCCTTGTTGCGGTACATGCCCCACATGAACAGCAGCATGATGACCGCCATTACCGCGCCCATGACAAAGGTCATCCAGAAACGCGTCTCGCTCCAGAATACATGGTCGATGCTATAGGTGTTCAGGTACATCAGGGCGAACATGACGGCTGTCGACGTGCCGATCATTGCCATGAAGCGCCCGTAATTGCCTCCGCCCTTATCGTCTTTCCGGCTCTCCTGCATTACGCATGCCTCCTCCAATTCCTGACTTGGAGCTATGGCCCCGTGCGCAGATCCGGCCAGTCCATTAACTTGATCCGGCAGCAACGGGCGCGGTCCGATCTTTGCTGCGCTGCCTCACAATCTGCCATGTCCCCCTGTCCTAACGCGCCAAAATCGCGGGTCGTTCCGAATGCGCCGGGCTTGCAAATCGGCTAGCTTGCAGGAAAATCCTCTGGGCGCGGCGACAGCGAGGAAAGCATCATAACCGATCATACCGAGTGGCCTTCCATTCCCTTCCAGCCATGGCAGGAGAGCTGCGCCGCATTGCACCTGTACTGCCAGATCGTCGGCAAATATCGCCTCGCGCATACGCCGTCGAACAACCACTCATGGCATGCGACGCTCTATGTGGATGCCGACGGGCTGACCACCGGCCTTGTCCCGGACGGGCGGGGCATCACGGTCCGGTTTGATCTTCAGCGCCAGAAGCTGACAATTGCCTGCGCCAGCGGAGAGAGCCGCGGCTTCGCGCTCGACCCATGTTGGTTGCCGACTTCGATGCAAGGTTCAAGCAGGCGGTCGCTGCGATTGGCGGTTCGCCTCGGTATCATGGATCGCCGAACGAGGTGGTCGATGCCATTCCCTTTGCGCAGGACACCGCGACCAGGCCCTGGGACGGGGCGGCGGTGTCCCGCTTTCACCGGGCGCTGGTTCGGATCGATGCAGTGTTCGGCGAATTCCGCACCGCCTTTCTGGGCAAGGTCAGCCCCGTCCATTTGTTCTGGGGAAGCTTTGATCTGGCGGTCACGCGCTTTTCGGGTAAGCGTGCGCCGCTCCACCCCGGCGGCATTCCGAATCTTCCCGACAGCGTCACGAGAGAGGCCTTTAGTCACGAAGTCAGCTCCGCCGGTTTCTGGCCCGGTGGAGGCGGGATCGCAGAGCCATGCTTCTATTCCTACGCCTATCCGGCGCCCGCCGGGTTCGATCGGCAGGCGGTGACCCCCGGCGCGGCGCGTTTCGATCGGGATCTGGGCGAATTCGTCTTGCCCTATGAAGCGGTCCGCACGGCGCAGGATCCGCGGGAAACCCTGCTGGGTTTCCTCGAATCCACCTTCCGCGCCTCGAGTTCGCTCGCTGGATGGGACGAGCATCTGGTCTGCGCCATCGGGCGAAAAGGGGTTCCGCGCGCCATCGAATGATCCTGCCGTGAACGCGCGGCAGCAAAGCTCAGCGGCGCATCGCCGCCCTATCAGACCTGCGCAGCAGGCTGGACCGGCCAATAGGTCGCGTAACGCTCATGGGCGATCCGGTGATAGGGTATCATGCGGATCGTACTGCCGTCCGCCGCCGGTGCCATGAATTCAAGTGGCCCCGGTCCCGCCGTGACGCGGGCGGCCAGATCTTCGGGATCGCCCGAGATTTGCGGGGGCGTGAAGGGCGTGTCGTTATATTCGCCGAACTTGCGTTCATTGATGACGATGTCAGACCCCGGTGCCAGCCCCTCGCGGCCGAGCGCACCGGCCAGCACCAGTGGACCATATGTAAACGCCACGATATCGGGGGCAGCGGGGGCCAACTCTACCGCGACTTCCATGGCCAGCTGCAATTCGACCGTATCGCCGCTCTGCCATGTGCGCTTCAATTCGATGAAGCTGCCGGGCGCAGAGGAACGCGCCGCTTCCGCGCCATTAACCAGCACTAAGGCATTCTCGCTCCAGCCCGGATGACGCAGCTTTAGCGCCAGTTCGGCCGGCTGCTCCAGCGTCCAGCGAAACATGGTGCGCGGCTGTTCGGGAAAACGAGTGATCTGAGTCAGCCGCGCGCCCTTGTCCCGCCACTGGACCGACGATGGCACGAACAGGTTGACGTAGAGCGCGTCGTCGCTCCGAAAATAGATGGAGTCGCGATATTTGACGTGATTTTCCATCCCCGTACCGGTGCAACACCAGAAGGAATCCTCAGGCGTGTGGTACAGTTTCATGTAACCGGGCCGCGCGCCCTGGAAGTAGGTCGCCATCCCGCTGTCCGGATCCTGCGAGGCAAGGATTCCGTTGAACAGGCTACGTTCGTAGAAATCGGCGTAGAGCGCTTGCGGATCTTCCATGAACAGGCCGCGGGTCAGCTTGAGCATGTTGTGATGGCAGCAGGTCTCGGACGCCTTGGCCGAGAAGACATGTTCGGCGAAATCGGCCATCGGGAAAAAATGCTCGACGTCCCCATGCCCACCCGTGGCGAAGGACCGGGTCAATGCCACGGTACGCCAGAAAAACTGCGCCGCTTCGCGGTATTCCGGCTTGCCGGTGGCTTCCCAGACACGTTGATATCCGATGATCTTGGGGATCTGCGTATTGGCGTGCAATCCGTCGAGATAGTCGCGCCCCTCTGCCAGAGGGCGCAGGATCGCCTTTTGCGCGAAATTCTCGCCCGTTGTCCGGTAATCCTCGTTGCCGGTCATGTCGAACAGGTCGATCATCACCTCGCTCATGCCGCCATGTTCGGTTTCCAGCATGGTTTCGAATTCGGCATGGCCCAGCGGGCGAGTGGCAACGACCACCCAGTCGGCAAAGCGCAGCAGGACCTTGCGCGACATGGCGCTGTCGGCCAGCTGTGCCGCGTCGCGAAGCCCGGCGAGGATTTTGTGCAGCGTGTACCACGGCACGCCGGTAATCGGCTCGCCGCGCAAATGCGCCGCGACCAAACCGGCGCCGCTGGGGAATGCGCAAACCAGCCCGCTATTGGCGGCGTCCTGACACGCGTTCAGCTCCGACGCGATATAGTCGATCCTGCGCTTGAACTCTGCCCTGCCGGTCGAACGATAGGCCAGCGAGCAGGCCGAGAGATAATGACCTAGCGTATGGCCATGGCAATGAATATCCGCCCAGGTTGGTTCGGATTCCCAGCCGCCATAGACCGGCGCCTTCGGCTGCAGCCCCGCGTTCACACGGAAATTATGCAGCATGCGATCGGGATCGAGCGACATCAGATAGGACTCGGTCATGCGCTGCGCGTGAAGGAAGGGACCTTCGCCAAGCGTGACGTCCGCAAGGTCGAAGGGCCGAAGGCGGGCGGGGCGGGGATTGCCTTGCAGCGATCCTGCATGGGCTGCCGTGATAAATGGCGATCCGGCCATAAGCGCAAAAGTGCCGGAGCTTGCCAGAAAAGAACGCCTTGAAGAGGCCATCTGCCGCGTCATGCCCATGGTTCAATCTCTCCTGCTCTGTATGATTAGTAGGAGTACATGCGGGGGAGAACTAGTTTGATCAACCCGGTTTCGGGCCCGGACGGAAGAAATGGCCTCTAAGGTTGGAACGCTGTCGCTTGTCCGGGTATTTCCTTGCCGTGGCCCGCCTCGGTGACGATTATGCTATGAGGCGCGCAATCGCTGGGAAGGTCCGGCAACCGCGACGAAGATACGAACTGTGACGAGACATGCTAGCCGCTGGGCGGCAGATGGGGACGAAGCGATGACAGGATATTCGATCAACAGGCGGCGGGCGATGGCGGCCGGCAGCGCGGCAGCAGCATCGGTGATGCTGGCGGGGCGGGCGCTCGGACAATCGGGCGGCGTCCGCGCCGAGGGTCACCCCATGCCGGGCGGCGTCGAACTTCCGGACACCCCTCCGCGCCCGAAACGGGCCGATAGCGTGGGCTATGCCATCGTCGGTCTTGGCGGATATGCGCTGAACCAGATGATGCCGCGGTTCGAACGGGCGGAGCGGGCGCATATCGCGGCGCTGGTATCCGGCAATCCCGACAAGCTGAACAAGGTGGGGGACGCCTATGGCGTTCCGGCAGGCTCGCGCTATTCCTACGACAATTTCGCCGAAATCGCGTCGAACGAAAGCGTGGATGCCGTCTATATCGTGCTTCCCAGCGGACTGCATGCCGAGTGGACGGAGAAAGCCTTTGCCGCCGGCAAGCACGTGCTTTGCGAAAAGCCGATGGCGCTGTCCAGCGCCGAATGCGAGCGGATGATCGCCGCCGCGCAGCGCGCGAACCGCAGGCTGATGATCGCCTATCGCTGTCATTTCGAGCCTTACAACATGCAGGCCATGGAACTGATGGATCAGGATGCCGTGGGCACGCTGCGGATGATCCGTGGCGAGCAGTCCTATCGCATGGGTCCCACCACCCCCGCCGAGAACTGGCGCGTGAACCGTGCGCTCGGGGGCAGGGGTCCGCTGGAGGATTACGGGATCTATGGGCTGCAGGCCGCGCTCTACCTGTCGGGCGAAATGCCGGAAAGCGTGGCCGCGGCCAGCTATCAGCCGGCGGGCGACCCGCGCTTTGCGGAGATCGCCGCCCATGTCGCCTCGCAATTGCGCTTTCCGTCCGGCGCGGTCGCGCAGCTGGCCACGTCCTACGATTCGGCCGGGATCAATGAAGTCGACGCGCGCGGCACCACCGGCGCACTGCTGATGCAGCCCGCGACGGGCTATTCGGGCAATAACATGGTGCTGGAGATGGGCAGGGAAAGCCGCGAATTCACCCCGGGCGATTCGACCGTTCAGTTCGCGCGCCAGCTCGACCATCTGGCGGACGCCATCCGCGACGGGTCGGACATCCGCACGCCGGGCGAAATGGGCCTGCGGGACGTGCGCCTGATGGAAGCGATCTATGCCGCCGCCGAGAGCCGCCGCACCATCATGCTCAATCCCGACGGTACAATGAGGAGCTGAGGGAGCGCGTCCGCACACGCAATCATCGCGAAGGATGGCTAAAACGGTCGCGCCTGCGTTATGGGGACGTATGGCCGATCGTTCGAAAGTTCTTCTGCAATATCTGCTGCCCAAACGGCGCCTTACCCAACTCGCCGGCCGCGTCGCCGGTGCCCGGGGCGGATCCATGACATTGCGGCTGATCCGCTGGTTCGTCCGCAGATATGGCGTCGACATGAGCGAGGCGGAAAATTCCGATATCGCCAGCTATGAAAGCTTCAACGCGTTTTTCACCCGCCCGCTGAAGGCCGGTGCACGGCCTTTGGCCAAGGCCGACTTCATCTGCCCCGTGGACGGCGCGATCAGCCAGTTCGGCGCCATCGACGATCACCACATCCTGCAGGCCAAGGGACACCGTTTCACGACGACCGAACTGCTTGGAGGGCACGGCGAACTCGCGGGCCTTTTCCGCCATGGCAGCTTCGCCAATCTCTATCTCTCGCCGCGCGATTATCATCGCCTGCATATGCCTTGCGACGGCATGCTCACGCGCATGATCTATATTCCCGGCGCGCTGTTCTCGGTCAATCCTGTGACTGCGCGCGGCGTGCGAAACCTGTTCGCCCGCAACGAACGGGTGGTGTGCATGTTCAATTCGCCTGCACACGGTCCGTTCGCGATGGTGCTGGTCGGGGCCACCATTGTCGGAAGCATGGAAACCGTCTGGCACGGCGTGGTCAATCCTAGGCGCACCGGCCGGATTTCCGAATGGTCCTATGACGAGGGACAGGTCCGTTTGAAGCAGGGTGAGGAAATGGGCCGTTTCCTGCTTGGATCGACCATCGTGATGCTTTTCCGTCCCGACACCATTGCATTCAACGCCGATTGGGCTCCCGAACGGTCCGTCAGGCTGGGGGAAGCGATGGGGGACCAATCGGCGTGATCCGCTGTCGTGATATCTCTACGATTGCTGTTGCTTCGATTTTTACCCGCCATGGCAGCAGCAAAAAACGGGCGGGTTACGCAAAGCCTGGCACGGTTTGCTCATCAGCCGGTGTTAGCACTGGCGTATGAACTACCCGTTTGCCGGCAGTTATTGCCGCGCAGCGCAGTCCATGCTTGTGAACTGCGAGCCTTGATCCGAGTGGATCAGCACCCGCTGCTTCGGCTTGCGCCGCCATGCCGCTATGTGCAGCGCCTGCAGCACCACATCGGTTGTCTGCCTGCTCTGCATCGACCAGCCCACCACGCGGCGGGAATAGAGATCGATCACAAGGGGCAGATAGGCAAAGCCCTCCAAGGTATCACCCAACCCCGATCGGGAGCAGCAACATCGAACTTACGATCCAGATTGTTGTCGACCGCCAAGGGTGGCTTGCCACCATAGCTCCCCGGCCGACGCTTGTAGCCGATCTGCGCCTTGATACCCGCCAGCCAAGTCAACCGGGCAACCCGGTTCGGACAGCAAGCCTCGCCCTGATCCAGCAGGTCGTCGTGTAGCTTGCGGTAGCCATAGATCCTGCCGCTGTCGTTCCAGGCCTGCCGGATCAACTCTATCTGTCGAGCATCTTCCCGGGCTCGTTGGCTCAGTGGGATCTTCTGCCAAGCATAGAAGACAATTTGCTGGATGCGCAGGCACCGGCACATCGACCGAACCCGGAACTGGTCACGATGCTCGGCAACAATTGCGTATCTCACTTGCATCCCTGGCGAAATACGCGGTGGCCTTTTTTAGTATATCGCGCTCCTCGATCACCCGGGCCAGCTCGCGCTTCAACTGGCGGATCCCGGCATCCTTGCTGGCATCGCCAGACACCACCTTCGCCAGTTGCCGCTTCCATGCGTACAGCGAATGCTGACTGACGCCGAGCCGTTCAGAAACCTCCGCTACTGGGTACCCAATGGGTACCACCGCTCGGTGATCTGGGCCACCGCATCACGCTTTAACTCATTGCTGATATTGGGCTTCCCCATCGTCGTCTCCTGTCCTCAAAATTAGGAAAGAAGGCGTCCAGCAATCTCGGGGCTAATCAATACGGGTTCGCCGTTTCGGCCGTTTTCATAAGGGCAGAAAACGCATGCTGCTTGTTCAAGGCGGGGTGGCTTTTGCCATTCTCTGCTCGCCAGGTTACCTTGACTACCCGTTTTCAAATTAAGAGGCTTATGCCATTCAAACAATATCGACAGGTTCCGACAGTCGATGAAGGCGGGCTATGTTCTCCCGCAATTTCTGATCGTCATCTGCAGCAGGATGGATCAATTCCGAGTGCGGGGGAGCGGATGTGATGCGCTCGGCGGATCCTTCATTCGTGCTTTTGTATGCTTTTGCCTTGTCCATTGAATGTGGCTCGTCGAATGCCGAGAGAAGCTCGGCTTGGTATCTTACCTCTTCCAGACAGATGAATAGATTTTGATAGGCAAGCACAGCCTTGTGCTCAGCTTTGCGGAGATTGTCCGTGCAACTTTTCATCGCCGCTCGCCGCGCGGTCGTTCGGAGGAATGGGTTTGTTTGAACCGCTTGACGAGCTTGATTGGCTCCCGGTGTCAATCGTCCCTTGCTATCTCTCTGCTCACTGCTCCTCACGAGGTCTTCGATCCTTTTGAGCTCTTGGGCAGCGTCCTTGTCTGCTTTGATTAGAGCTTGGCGAACTCGCCTACGGAATTGGTGATGATCGTTTTTCATAAACTAGTTGTAGGATGACAGCGCTCATTTGCCAAACATCACTGCGAACCTTTTTTGGCCGCCGGAATGGGGTCCCGAACCCGCTGCGGATTCGAATTCGAGTAACTATCGCATTCGAATCCACTCCGGAAGCGTCCGAAGGAAATTCAGGAGTCAATTCGGGCCTAGCCTTCTCGAACCGGTTTCATCTTTTTCGTTCGTGAGCGGGAAACTGTAGGCGCAATACCTCTGCTAAAGGTGATCGTTCCGACAACCTATAGCAGCTGCGTACTGCGCCATAATTGGCTCCGGATGAGGCTCGCTACGCTTGCACGTCGGCCTGTCGGCCTCCTTTGGCGGGGGGGCGGGCATCTGCCCTTGGGGCGACGTCTGTAGTCGTCTTGGGTTTGGTTTTTCGAACGGGACGCGCTGCGGTTTTGGCCTGTCTCACGAGACCACCCGAAGCGATCACCACGACCGATTGGCGACCGCGCTTCGATGAATTTTGGGCTCGCTGCTAACAGCGAAACGGCTCACGGTACGAGGCGATTTCTCGTTTCCAGATCGCTAATAGGATAAATCAAGACTCAACGCGGAGTTTTGACTTTTCTATCCTATAACCTTCCTCATGACATATCGACATGAAGACCGCGAACTCGACGCAGCGCGCGAGAGTTTGAAATCCCTCACTGACAAGAACGAAAGCTTGCGCGCAACCGGTGGTAATCTCGACCGCAATGGCGAACCTGCTTTGACGGCCGGGCGGGGTGGTTCTTCATTCACGCCATCGTCGCCCGATCCTTCAGCTGCAGCGCGAAAAAGTTTTCGAGGCGCCGAGGCTTTGAATGTGCCCCCAAAGACAGCATTCACTCTCGGTGATCGGCATATCACTGGCGACGTCGGCGGACGAGCCGTCCGGCAGCAAAAGCGGATCAGCTGGACGGAGGCTGAAAAGCCTAAGAAGGGCGAGGAAGCATCCCGCCGTTTCACCAAGCTGAACATTCCAGCGGCCCGGCCTCTTCGTGCGGCAAATGCAGCTGGCGCTACCAGTTTCCATTTTTCGCACGAGGCAATCAGCAAAACCCGCGCGGAAAAGGTCACGGCACGCGGCACCAAAAACCGGAAGGGCGCTGCTGCCGATCACACCAGCTATATCGAGCGCGATGGCGCCGTGGCGACGGGAGGCCAGACCGAGCTCGACAAGATCCAGGCTGAGCTGATCGAGCAGGCCAAAAACGACCCGGAATTAGCGCGCAGCCTATCGCTTGATCTTACCCCATCCGCAGAAGCCTCTCAGGAGCCCGCTGAGCGCCTTCCGGACGACCTTGGAGCCGGAGGCCGCGCGAGCGCCTACATCGAGCGAGAAGAGGCCCTGGCGCACGATCCAAATGGATCCGCGGTTCTGTTCTCCAATATCTCTGACGATCCTGTCGAGCGCCGTGAATTCTGGAAGCTGGTCGAGCGCGCCGAAAGCAATCCATCGGCCGATCGAATGCAGCTCCGCATTGCGGGCAACGAAGAGTTCTGGTCAAAGGTCGGTGCGGACAAGGACTGCCCGAAGCCCGTTCGCGATGCAATCGCGGCGGCGGACCCAACCGAGATCGTCAAGATCATTACGCAAGATAACGTCGCCGTACGTGCGATCATGAAACGTCATGGCTGGAAGCCTCGTGAGCGTCGCCCTGCCAACGAAACCGATGAACAGAAAGCTGCGCGCGAAGAACGCGAAGCCGCCGCTAGCTACGGCGCCAAATTTGAAGATGGTCGGGGCGGGCGCGTCCAGTTCAGGATTGTCGGCGAACTGCCGCACGAAATCTCCCATGAAGCACGCGTTCGGATCCTCAAAGATTTCACGCGGGAGTTCGAGGCGCGAAACCTGCCGCACATCGCAGTCATGCATGCGCCTGATCACACGAACGATGACCGCAACTGGCACTTCCATCTCGTCTATCACGACCGGCCGGCCAAACGATTCACAGGACTTGCAGAGGATCACCTTCCAGCTCTCGATCCAAATGCCGGCGAACGGACCATCCAAAAACACCAGATTAAAGTTCAGGCAATTTCCGATCCAGCAATCCAGAAGCATGTTGGCCGATGGGACTTCACCGTGCCTTACACCTATCGAAAAAAGGTCAGCGGCAACATTATCGAGACGACCCCATTTTCACAATTCAAGGACCGCGACTGCAACAAGCGCGAATTCGTACCGCTGCTTCGCAGCAACCTTGCGTATCTGACCAACCGCGAACTGGAGGCTGAAGGCATCGACCGCCGGGTCGACCCGCGTCGCTACTCGGAGATGGGGATCCATAAGGAAAGCGACGAGCACCTTGGCACCCAGGCAGCATCCCTGGAATCAAACGGCGTGCCCACCGAGATCGGGGTTCGCAACGAAGCGAACCAGTGGGAGTTCGTCCAGCGCAAACTCGAAGCGCAGTCCCGTGCCGACCAGGCGAGGATCGACCAGCAGCTCAAGGTCTGGCGCGCTGTCCTCAGCGCTGCCCAGCTATCCGACCAGGATCGCAAAGACGTCGACCGTGAGCTGATCCGCTGGGAGCAATCCGAACGCGTTGCTGCCGAGCACCGCGCGATCGCAAAGCAGATGGCCGAGAATATCGACCGCCTTCGCTCGCGTGCGAACAAAGTTGCAAAGATGGCGAAGAAGCATCTCGGCGCCATCGAAGACGGCCGCGCGACTAAGCGCCAGACGGCCAGTAAGCCGAGATACCAAGCCAAGGTCACCGAGGCAGAGATGCATCTTGCCGGTCTCGAGATCATGATGGGCCAGGAGATCTCACAGATTGCCACCAGCAATGAAGCTGCCATGCGTCATTCGCGCACCGCCGAGACCGCAAAGCTCGTGATCGAAGGCCACATCGAACTTGGTCGCCAGTTGCGCAGATCCAACGAGCAGTCTGCAACGCCGGCGCCGGCCAAAGACCATCAGCAGGTCAACGCCCCGAAAGCCGAGGCAAAACCGGCGGCCGCTGCTCCTGCGGTCGGCAACTCGACCATCGACGGCTACATCCAGAAAATCGTCGAACTCAATCGCCGCCTCGTATCGAGCCCGAAGGGTATCGTGCCGCGCGACCGCGTATCGAGCGACATTCCGATTATCAATTCGCCAAACTACGCTTCCGCGCAGAAGCGTCTCACCAAGATTATGGATCATCAGGAAACTGCGATCAGCAATCTCGTTTCGGCGTTCCAAAGGAACCCCGGCATGGTGCAGTTCCGCCAGGAGCCGACCGACCGGGATTACATGCTCACCAATGCGGAGCGATTCAAAATAGGTACGCCCGATCGCGCGATGCAGGCAGCATTCGTGAACTTCGCGGAAGAACCCGAGATCGTTGCCGAATTGAAGAAGGCAGAAGCCCGTCTGCTGAATGAACGCGCTGCAAGATCCGTGCAGGCTTCCAGCCCCAAGGCAGAAGACAAATCGGCTCAACCTTCTGCGACGATCGAGGCCGCAAAATCATCCAATACCAAAAAGCCCGAGACGAAGCCGGCGCGTCAACCTACCCATGATCATTCACAGATCATCGAGACGATGCGCGCCAAACACCTTCGGCCGAGTATCACGAAGACAGATGCCGGCCTCGAGGTCAGCTTCAGCAAAGCCGACGCAGCGCTATTCGACCTGCCTGCCAATCTGGTCATTGCGGACGCGCGCTCGGTTTCAAGGATCGAAGGGATTGCGCGAACGCATGATCGCGCAGTTAAGCGCCTGATCTCGTACATGGCGAAAAACCCCTCGAAGGTCCAAGCGGGCGAGAATGGAGAGGCTCATAAGCTTGCCGCGACAGCTCCTGCCGAACTGCTCGACATCTCGAAGCAATTTTCACGCGATCCTGAAGTGGCCCGGGCAATGCAAAATGCACTCGTCAAAGCGCGCATGGAAGCTGCAGATCCGCGCAAAACAGCTGCATCCGAAAAGCCGGTCACGCCTAAAACCGAAAAGGCCGGGGAAGGGGACTTTGGTCTCTTCAAAATCGAAGACGGCAAGATCGTTATGCCGACGCAGGATCTCCCCGAGGTGGAAATTCCAGACTGGCGGACCTACGAGCCAAGCGGATACGGCGACTCCGCGCCCAAGAAAGACGACGAGCGGAAACCCAAAGCGCGCGAGCGCGTCACCATCAAGATCGACCCGTCGCGCGCCCACGAGCTTTCCAGTTCGAACGAGCCGGCGCAGGCCCGGAGGCTCGAGCCTGGCATCGATCCAATCTTTGACCGTTGGATCGAAGCCAACATTTCCGGCGACCGGGAGGAGCGTGCGCGATTGTCTGCTCTCATTCGCCAGAACGAGAAGCTCCGGGAAATCGCGCAGTCGGGGGAACCGGGATATGCCGCGAGTTTGAAGGCGGATTGGGAACGCCATGGTGACCAAATGCGAAACACGTTTCCACCGCCAAATTTCGGCCGAGAAGTGTGATGTACGGTCGGTTCAATTCGAAGATTGGCGATCCGTCGACCATGAATTGCCATCAAAGATGAGCCGGGCCGAATGGCGAGGTCTGGGACAATCTTGCCGTCCGGGCTGCGGACGGAAGTGTCGAGCTAGGCCGGGACCGGTCATTCGTCGGGCTGCGAAATCCCGCTCTTCAATGGCTAGCCTGTCGGACAAACCGGAACGGCGGCTTTCGGGCGACAGATCCGGATAGCGGACATTCCAGCCGAATTATCCGGGCGTCAGCAACGCGCCCCAAATTCGGTCGTTCGGCGTTGTCGCCGACGATCCCGAAAGCCGCCATTCGATTCGCCAGCGCTCAACTGGTTCAGACCCGACATTGCGCTCACGGCCCAACAGGCG